>DASWWB010000303.1:0-1951 GCA_036406115.1 Herpetosiphonaceae bacterium | reverse complement strand
TCAGGCGGCGGCCGCTCAGGGCGCGAGCGGCCGCCGCGTCAGCTTAGGCGCCATGCCCGCGCTCGGCCTCGGCGCGGATCAGCAGCACCGGCACATCGGTGTGGGCGCTGACGCCGAGCGCCACGCTGCCGAGCAGGAAGCGCTGGAAGCGCGACCGGCCATGGGTGCCCATCACGATCAAATCGGCCCGCTCCTCGCTGGCGGCGGCGCAGATCATCGCCGCCGGATCGCCCTCGCCCACATGGATGCGGGCGGTGCTGCCGGCGCGCTGGAGCCGGGCGGCGACATGCTCCAGGTAGGTGGCGAGCCGGTGCCGCGCCCTGGCCGCCTCGTCGGCGGCGTCCCCGCCGCCGGCCAGGACCGGCATGGGCTCGGCGATCGCGGTCAGGACCAGCGCCGCCCCGCTGCGGCGGCCGAGCTGCTGCGCGTCGGCCAGGGCCTGCTCGGCGCAGTCCGAGCCGTCAAGCGGCAGCAAGATGGTCCGGGGGCGCGGCGCCCCGATCCAGGGCTTGGCCTCGGCGGGCTGGGCGGCGGCTTTGACCCGCACCAGCAGCAAGGGCACGGGCGTCATCGGCAGGATGGTTTTCGCCACGCTGCCGAAGCGCAGGCGGGTGAGGCCGCCGCTGCCATGGGTCGCCATGGCGATCGTCCGAATGCCGGCCTCCTCGGCCGCCAGCCTGACAATCTCCGCCGCCGGATCGCCGACCAGGACGCTGGTGCGGGCCTTGACGCCCTCGGCATGCAGCCGAAGCGCCAGCGCGTCAAGGTAGCGGTGGGCTTCGAGCCGCAGCGCCTCGGTCCAGCGCTGCACATTGACCGGCGCCGGAACCGGCCAGGCCAGGCTGGGCGGGCTGATGACCGGGCCCACGACCTGGGTCAGATGAAGATTGCTCGCCGTCGCGCGGGCCAGCTGGATGGCGTGCGGCAGCGCCTGCTCGGCGCCCGGCGATCCATCCAGCGGCACGAGAATTTGTCGTTCCATAGCTAGGCCTCGTGCTTTCCGTGTCACGGCGCACGCCGCGCCGCGTCTGGCTCCATGGTCGCTGATCGCGCGCCTGGTGGCGGAAGCGTTCGTTTACCGGCGGTGGTGATTGCTGGACGCGCGGACGGCGGGCTCCCGGAGTCGCCAGGAGCCCGCCGTCCTGCCGCTCAGCGCGCTGCGCCGCTGCCAGCGAGCGCGCCAGCCCGATCAGCCTGCTCCGCCTCGTCGGCGTCGGGCTCGCTCCTGACCAGGAGGACGGGCTGGAGGCTGTGGCGCACGACGTAGGTCGCCATGCTGCCGAGCCAGAGGCGCCGCAGCCCGGTCAGGCCGTGGGTCGCCATCACGACCAGATCGGCGCTGGCTTCGCGGGCGGCGGCCACGATCTGCTCGCCCGCGTGGCCGGTCCGGACCAGCGTCCGAACCGGCGCGCCGCCGGCGGCATGGCGCGCGGCCTTGGTTTGGAGATAGGCCTCGGCGCGGCTGCGCAGCTTCGCCAGGTGCCGATCGTCCCATCCGGCGCTGTAGCCGTGCTGGGCGAGCGTGAGATCGTCGGGTGTCGGCACGGCGTGCATCAGGATGAGATCGGCGGCGGTGCGGCGGGCCAGGCGATGGGCCAGGGGCAGCGCCTGCTCGGCGTGGAGCGAGCCGTCGAGCGGCACCAGCAGCGAGCGATAGGGGCCGATCCCCGTCAGCACCGTCTCCTGCTGGGCCCGGGCCAGCAGCAGCGGCACCGGCGCGGCGTGGAGGATTTTCTCCGCCACGCTGCCGAACAGCAGGTGGCGCACCCCGCTCCGGCCGTGGGTCGCCATCGCGATCATGGCGATGTCTTTGTTTGCCCGCGCGTAGCTCAGGAGCGCGCTGGCCGGATCGCCCTCCAGCACCCGCGTGGTCGCGGCGACGCCGCAGGCGGCGAGCCTGGCCGCCGCGCTGTCGAGATAGGTTTGCGCGTCGGCGCGGGCCTGCTCCCAC
>DASWWB010000302.1:0-3143 GCA_036406115.1 Herpetosiphonaceae bacterium | reverse complement strand
GGCGTGCGCTGGGAGGCCGTGCTGGCGCAGCTTGTGCGCTAGGCCCGGGGCGGATGCGCTATAATGATCATATGTTCCCTGACGCATAAGAGGAGGCCGTTTTGACTGATCACAGTGCGCCGATTTACGAGGCGTTGCTTGAGGATCTGCGCATGCTCGTGGCGCACGCCAGCATCATGGGCGATGAGCATGCCCTCGATCGAACGGCCATGATTGTCGCCGAGCTGCTGCGCAGCCACGGGCTGAGCGCGAGCGTCCACTACACCGAGGGCGCCCCGATCGTGCTGGGCCACGTCGCCGGCCGCTCGGCGCGGCGCATCCTGTTCTACAACCACTACGACGTGGCGCCGCCCGGCCCCTGGCGCGACTGGCGCCACGAGCCGTTCGCCCTCTCGGAGCGCGACGGCGTCCTCTACGGCCGGGGCGTGGCCGCCGACAAGGGCAATCTGCTGGCGCGGCTGGGAGCGGTTTCGGCCCTGCTCAAGGCCGAGGGCCAGCTGCCGGTCGGCGTCTCCTTCCTGATCGAGGGCGACGCGCTGGCCGGCAGCCCGCATCTGCCGACACTGGTCGCCGACCAGGCCCGCGAGCTGCAGGCCGACCTCGTGCTGGGGCCGGGCGGCACGCTCGACGCCGACCAGGTGCCGCTCGTCTACGCCGGCGTCCGCGGCCGGCTGATGGTCACGCTGCGGGTCGACGGGCCGCGCGTGCCGCTCTCCTCGGATATGGCGACCAGCGTCCTCAACCCGGCCTGGCGGATCATCTGGGCGCTGGCCGAGATTAAAAACGACGGCGAGGAGGTGCTGATCGACGGCTTCTACGACTCGGTGGCGCCGCCGAGCCGCGAGGCCAACAAGCTGACCCGCGGCCTCAAGCTCGACGAGGAGGCCCGGCTGGCGGCCTGGGGCCTCAACGAGTTCCTCTTTAGCATGAGCGGCCCGACGCTGGCCCGCGCCGAAACCTTCAACCCGACCTGCAATGTCTCGCTGCTGAGCGCCGGCCACGGCCTCATGCCGACCATCCCCAGCGCCGCCGAGGCCCTGCTCGATTTCAGCCTGGTGCCCGAGCAGCGCCCCAACGAGATCGTCCGCCTGCTGCGCGAATTCCTGGGCCGCCAGGGCTTCAACGATGTCGTCTTCGAGACCGTCAAGGGCGCCTATCCGCCGGCGGTCACCCCGCTCGAATCCCCGGCCCTTGAGCTGATCTACCAGCAGATCGAGCGCGTCCACGGCCGCCCGCCCCAGCGCGGCACGCTGGCGCCCTACGCCTCGCCGCTCCACCTGTTCACCGCCGGCATGAACGTCCCCGCCTGCGCCCTCGGCATGATCCAGCCCGCATCCAGCCTGCGCGGTCCCAACGAATCGCTGCCCGTCAGCCACTTCCGCTCGATGATCAATCTTGTCAGCGGCCTGCTGGCCGGCTTCGCCGAATTTGACAGCAAAGCGTAGGTGTGCTATTATTCTCCTCGTTGACGCGGGGTGGAGCAGTGGTCGCTCGTCGGGCTCATAACCCGAAGGTCGGTGGTTCGAATCCGCCCCCCGCTACCAAACTCGGCGGCTTGTCTCAGGCAAGCCGCTTCCTATTCGCCGGTGTAGCTCAGTGGTTAGAGCGAACGACTCATAATCGTTAGGTCGCTGGTTCAAGTCCAGCCATCGGCACCACAACCAAACCAAACGGCGCCGCTCCCAGGAGCGGCGCCGTTTGATTTAATCACGCTCAGCGGCGGCCGGGCTTCTCCGGGCCCTGCAAGATCAATCCCCGTCCGCGAATGGTGCTCAGGTAGCGCTGGCCGCCCGGCGCCTCGCCCAGCCGGGCCCGGACCCGCTTCACCAGCGCGTCGATCGCCTCATCCGAGATGCCGTCGTGGGCGTCCGGCCAAACCGCCGCCGCGATCGCCGCCCGCGAGCAGAGCTGGTCGCGCCGCTCGTCGAGGAAGCGCAGCAGCGCCCACTGCACCGACGAGAGCGGCGGCGCCAGGCAGCGCCCGTCAACCCAGACATCTTCCGTGGCCGGATCGAGCCACACGCCGCTGGCCGGCGCCTGGGGGGATCCCGGCCGGATCCCGGTAGCGTCGTTGTCGACGAATCTGATGGAGCCGCCGCCGCAGTCGATCAGATCGCCGCTGCGCAAGGCCTGCGCGCCCGACAGCAGGCTGCCGTTGACCAAGGTTCCGTTGCGGCTGCCCAGATCCTCGATCACATAGGCCTGGCCGTCGAAGCGAATGCTGGCGTGCTGGCGCGAAATCAGCCGCCCCGCCAGCACGACGTCGCAGGTCTCGGCGCGGCCGATCACCAGCGGCTCGACGGCGAGCGGAATTTCGCGCGCCGGGCCGGGCGCGTGCTCGATCACCAAAAAGGCCGAATGCTGCCCCATACTCCCTCCGGCTACTTCGTCGCCGATCCCAGCGCGTAAATCTGGCCGGCCCGCGCGTAGAGCAGGCCGTCGCCAGCCACCGGCGGCGTGTCGATCGCCGCGCCGAGCGCCAGCCGGGCCAGCAGCCTGCCGTCCAGCGGATCGAGCGCCGCCACCGAGCCGTCGCCGCCAGCCACCAGCAGCGCATCGCGGGCCAGGAGCGGCGCCGCCAAGATGGATGGACCGAGCTGGGCGCGCCAGGCGACGCCGCCGCCCTCCTGGCGCAGCGCCGTCACGCCGCCCGCGCGATCGGCGACATAGACCATCCCGCCGCCCGCCGCCGGGGCGCCGCCCAGTGCCGCCCGCGCCTGGTAGCGCCACTCCTCGCGGCCCGCCGCCAGGCTCAGGCCGTGCAGCATGCCGCGCTCGGTGCCGACGAGGACGCTCCCGCCCGCCACCGCCGGCCGGGTGGCGATCGGGCTGGCAGCGTCGAAGCGCCAGGCAATCGCGCCATGGGCCAGATCCAGGCAAAACAGCGTCTCCTCGGCGCTCACCAGCAGCGCGCCCTCGCGGGCCACCGCCGGCTGGAGGCCCTGGGCGAGCGGCCGGCTCCACACCACCTCGCCGTTGGCGGCCCGCAGCACGTACAGATAGCCTTTGCTGGTCGACACAATCACCAAATCCCGTTCCAGCGTCGGCGCCTGCCGCACATCGCCCTCGACCGGCGTCCGCCAGATCGGCCCGCCGCTTTCCAGCGACAGCGCCAGCACCTCGCCGGCGTCGGTCCCCGCGAA
>DASWWB010000301.1:0-6320 GCA_036406115.1 Herpetosiphonaceae bacterium | reverse complement strand
TCGCCGCCGAGCTGGACCATGGCCGAGCGCATGGCCGCCAGGTCGACGACCGCCGGCACGCCGGTGAAATCTTGCAGGATGACGCGGGCTGGCTTGAACGGCACCTCGATGTCGGCGGGGGCGGCGGCGTTCCACTGGGCCATGTTGATCACATCTTGCTTGCTGACCGCGAAGCCGTCGTTGTTGCGCAGCATCGACTCCAGCAGCACTTTGATCGAATAGGGCAGGCGTGAAACCGGCGCGATCCCATCCTCTTCCAGCTTCCCGAGCCGATAGTAGATCAGCGACCGCCCGCCGACCTCCAGGGTCGCGCGGGCGCCGAAATCGTCGCGGCGTTTGTGCTCCATTGCTTGTTCCTCACTGATGAGCGTTTCTTAATCTGGCCGCATGGTACACCCTGGCTTAGCAATCATGCAAGTAGGGAGCTTCTGGCGCTGGCATAGAGGGGATCTATGGATTGAGCTATCAGCTATCAGCTATCAGGGCCAGGCTCAGGGGTCGGGAGCGTTTTCGTCAAAGACCGATTGCCAGGCAACGACGTGACAGCTGACAGCTGATAGCCGACAGCTGATACCTATTCCTAAGATATGGTAGGATTGCGTACTACGCCTCCTAGCACGCAAAGGTGAATCATGCTTGACGCGCCTGTCTCATCGCCGGCGGTTGACGCCTGGAAGCTGCTCGATTCCCTGCCGGACCAGCTGGTTGTGATTGACCGCGGCGGCCAGCCGGCCTACGCCAACGCGAGCTGGCGCCGCTTCGCCCGCCAGTATTTCGGCAGCGACTGGCGCGACATGTCGGTGCTGGCCGGCTACCGCTCGGCGGGCGACGCGGCGGGCCTGGAGGCGGCGGTGCGCCAAGTGCTGGAGGGCGAGCGCGACGAGGCCGCCTGCGAGATCAGCCTCCAGCTGGCGGGCAGCGCCCAGGTGTTCGCGGCGCAGGTGAGCGCCTACGAGCACGCCGGCGGGCGCTCGGCGCTGGTGCAGCAGCGCCCCGCCGCCGCCGACGCCGAGCTGGAGCGCCAGCGCGAGTTCACCAGGGTGCTGCTTGACAATCTCTCCGACGCGGTGGTGGCCAGCGACGCCGACGGACGGCTGGTGCTGTTCAACCAGGCCGCCCGCCGCTGGCACCGCGACGCGACCGGCGAGGAGCTGGTGCCCGAGACCTGGGCCAAAAGCTACCAGCTGCTCGCCGGCGACGGCGTGACCCCGCTGCCGCTGGCCGAGGCGCCGCTGCGCCGCGCGCTCAAGGGCGAGCAGGTCCGCGAGGCCGGCATGGCGTTCGTGGCCGACAGCGGCCACCGCCGCTTCATCGAGGCCAGCGCCGATCCGCTGATCAACGACCAGGGCCAGCGCCTGGGCGCGGTGGTGGTGATGCACGACATCACCGACCGCAAAAATATCCAGGAGGCCCAGCGCGAGCTGCAAGAGCTGATCATCCGCAGCCAGGAGGAGGCGCTGAGCGAGCTGTCCACGCCGCTGTTCCCGATCGCCAGGCAGGCCATGGTCATGCCGCTGATCGGCACGATCGACTCGCGGCGCGCCGCGCTGATCCTCGAAACGCTGCTCGACGGCGTGGCCCGGCACCGCGCCCGCCTGGTGATCCTCGACATCACCGGCGTGCCGCTGGTCGACAGCCAGGTGGCTAACACGCTCATCCAGGCCGCCCGGGCCGCCGGCCTGCTCGGCGCCCAGGTCGTCCTCACCGGCATCCGCCCCGAGGTCGCCCAGACGATCGTCGGCCTCGGCATCGACCTGGCGGCGATCACGACGCTCGCCTCGCTCGAAAGCGGCGTGGCCTACGCCCTGGAGCGCCTGCGCCTCGCCTAAGCCGATCAGCCCTCCCCGCCGAAACGAAGCCGGGCGGAACCGCGAAGGTTCGCCCGGCGCCACTCGATCATGTTCCCGACAGCCGATAGCTCCGCGCTACTTCTCAGGCCACACCGCCCAGCCGCTGTAGAGCTGGCGGCCGAGCAGGCCGAGCTGGACCTCGAAGTCGGTGCCGCCGTGCTCGGGGTGGTGCTCGAAGCGGTTGCGCTCGAAATACTGCACCATCCGCCCCTCCTTGCGCTCCGGATCATACTCCCAGAAGGCCTCGGTGAGCGGGAAGCCGTAGAGCGGCAGGCCGCCGTGGCTCTCCCAGTACTGCTTGAAGGGCCAGCACAGGCTGTGGCCGGTCTCGGGGAAGTACGAGCAATCGGCGGGGGCCGGCTGGGGCGCCGGCGGCAGCGAGCGCCAATCGATCCCGTTGTGGCTCAGCACATCGTTGCCGAGCAGGCCGAGCAGGACCTGGAACTGGGGCTGGTTGGCCGGGTGGTGCTCGAAGCGGTTGCGCTCGAAATACTGGACCGCCGTCGGCCGCCGGCCGGGGCCGGGCTCGACCAACTCGTCGGTCAGCGGCAGGCCGAAGCGCGGCAGGCCGCCGTTGCGCTCCCAATAGGTGCGGAAAGCGCCGTTGATCGTGTGGGCGGTCTGGGCGAAGCGGTAGCCGCCGGAGCGCTCGCCGCCGCGCTCGACCCAGAGCGGCAGGCCCCCGTCGTGCGGCTTGACCGTCAGCCAGCCGTCGCCGGTGGAGAGGACGCGCTCCAGCGTGCCGTCGTAGGATCGGATGCGGGCGTCCTTGCAGCCGCACTCCAGGCGCAGGTACTCGCCGGGCTCCGGCGCCGCGCGCCAGATCACATCGAGGCTGCGGTTGCCGCCGGCCCAGCGCTGCCAGTACAGCCCGCCCCCGCCGTCGGCGAAAACCTGCTGGAGCGACAGGCCCGCCAGGCTGTGGGTCAGCTGGTAGAAGGCGCTGTAGAGCGGCTTGCGGATGGACGGGTCGTCGAAGCGCAGCGGATAGGTGCGGCGCAGCAGGCCGAAATGGAACTGCTCCTCGGCGGGATCGTTGAGCGGCTGGGTGTAGTGGGCCGGGCCGCCGGTGTCGTCGCGGAAATCGTACCAGAAGACCTTCTCGACGCCCGGCCTGGTCAGCGACAGCAGCATGAAGCGCTGCATCCAGGCCGCCGCCTCCAGCTCGTCGACATCGCCGTCCGACTGGGTCGACCAGCCGATCTCGGTGAACCAGATCGGCTTGCGGCCCAGCCCGCCGAGCAGCAGATCGACCTCATCCATCTCCTGGCGGAAGGTCTGGCTGATGTCGCGGCGGCGGGCAGGATCTTCGGGCGGGGTCGGCCGGTAGGGATGGAGGCCGAGGATATCGAAGGTGCCCCAGCCGCCCTCGTCGGCGATCCGGGTCAGGTAATCGACGGTGTCGTAGGCATTGGCGGGGACCTCGCTCCAGATGTTGGCGACGCCGCCGAGGACAATCTTGGCCTCGGGATCGGCCGAGCGAATCGCCGCCTGCGCGACTTTGAGGACCCGGACGTAGTCGGCCACGTCGTAGAGGCCGCTCTCGTAGCCGGAGGCGGCTAGGTTGGGCTCGTTCCAGATCTCCCAATATTTGATCTGGCCGCGATCCCGGCCGTAGCGGGCGACGGTTTGGTAGACGTAGTCGCCCCAATCGTCGATCCACTCCTCGGGATGGGGGTTTTTGCTCTTGAACCAGGCGGGGTTGTAGTCGAGGAGGCCGAGCATCTGGATGCCGGCGTCGGCCTGGAGCTGGATGGCGCGGTCGTAGTTGTAGAAGCCGGCGGCGTCGCCGCCCCAGCGGAAGGGGCCGCCGGGCGCGAACTGGACGTGGTCCCAGGAGATTTCCTCGCGGTTCCACTGGACGCCGGCCTCGCGCATCAGCGCGATCATCGTCTCCATCTCATCGCTGCGCACGCGGTTGCCCAGCGAGACAATCATGCCGAACGGCGAGCTCTTGTCGCCCCAGGGGATCGAGGCTTGGGCGTTGGCTGGGCGGGAGTCGGCGCGGACCAGGGAGGACAGGCCAATCACCAGCGCCAACAGCGCGATTATTGGTCGGTAGCGGATCATCGGGTCACCTCTAAGCGAGTCGGTGACGCTAGTTTAGCACGGCAGGCGCCGCGAGGAAACGGGATTTCGATGAAAGATTGATGACGGTCTCCATCAAAAGCCTTATGCTTAAATATGCATAATATGATATTATGGTCAAGATACACAGGAACAAATCCCTGAATTGACGAGGATCCCCTATGCTCAAACCCACCACCGCGCCGGCCGAACAGCGGCGCCGGACCTGGCCGAACACCCTGCGGGCGCTGCGCCACCGCAACTTCCGGCTGTTTTGGTTCGGCCAGCTGGTCTCGCTGATCGGCTCCTGGATGCAATCCCTGGCCCAGCAGTGGCTGGTCTACACCATCACCGGCTCGGCGCTGGCGATGGGCACGATCGCGGCGGCCAGCTCGCTGCCGGTGCTGTTTGTCTCGCCGTTCGCCGGCGTGCTGGTGGACCGGCGCTCCAAGCGCGCGGTGATCGTGGGCACCCAGGTGGCGGCGATGCTGCTGGCGCTGGCGCTGGCAGGACTGACCTTCGCCGGCGTCGCCCAGTTCTGGCATGTGGTGGTCCTGGCGGGGCTGTCGGGGATCGTCAACGCGATCGACATGCCGGCGCGCCAGGCCTTCACCTCGGATATGATCGAGGATCGCGACGACCTGCTGAACGCGATCGCGCTGAACTCATCGATCTTCAACTGCGCCCGGATCGTCGGGCCGGCGGTGGCCAGCGTGCTGGTGAGCGCGGTCGGCCTGAGCTGGGCCTTCGCGCTCAACGGCGCCTCGTTCGCGCCGGTGATCGCCGGCCTGCTGATGATGCGCGCCCTGCCGGAAACCGCCAAGGGCCGCGCCGGCTCGCCGCTCGGAGAGCTGGCCGAGGGCTTCCGCTACGCTGTCTCGACGCCGATCATCCGCACGATCCTGCTGCTGGTGCTGGTGCCGAGCATCTTCGGCTTCGCCTACACCACGCTGCTGCCGATCTTCGCCGACCAGATCCTGGTGGTGAGCGAGGGCCGGCTGGCCGAGGGCTCGTCGCGGCTGGGCCTGCTGATGATGGCCAACGGCCTGGGCGCCTTCAGCGCCGGGGTGGCGATGGCGCGGGCCGGCAAAGATCGCTCGCGGCGCAAGGCGCTGCTGGGCGGCGGCCTGGGCTTCGGCGTCGGCGTCACGCTGCTGGCGGCGACCCGCTCGTTCTGGCTGGCGCTGCCGGTGATGGTCCTGATCGGCTACGCCACGATCACCTTCCTGGCAACCTGCAACACGGTTCTGCAAACCAGCTCGCTTGACCGGCTGCGCGGCCGGGTGATGAGCTTCTACGTGATGACGCTGATCGGCTTGGGCGTGCTGGGCAGCCTCCAGGCAGGCCTGGTGGCCGAGTACTGGGGCGCGCCGGCGGCGACGGCGATCGGCGGCCTGTCCTGCGTCCTCTCGACGCTGCTCGCCTTCCGCTCCAAGGCCTTGAAAGATTTGGGCTAAATTAGATCGATGAACGGCGGCGGGCCGGCGCATCTGCGCCGGCCCGATTTTGAGTCAGGCGTCGAGGCCTAGCGCGGGACGAACTCCACCTCGAACAGCGTGGGCCAGAGCTTGCCGGTGACGAACAGCCGCTTCTGGTCGTGGTCGTAGGCGATGCCGTTGAGCACGTCGACGGTCTGGGCGCGCGCCTCGACCGGCAGCAGGCCGGTCATATCGATCGAGGCCCGGACGGCGCCGGTGGCCGGGTCAATCGCGACGATCCGATCGGTCTGCCAGATATTGGCGTAGATCGCGCCGTCGATGTACTCCAGCTCGTTGAGATTCAGGACCGGATTGCCCTGGTCGCTGACCTGGATCTCGCGCACAATCGCCAGGCTCGCGGGATCGAGGAAGCGGATGGTCGGCGTGCCGTCGCTCATGATCAGCTGCGAGCCGTCGTCGGTCAGGCCCCAGCCCTCGCTGTCGTAGCTCCACTCGCTCAGCTTCTCGAAACTCTTGGCGTCGTAGACATAGCCGACGTTCGACTGCCAGGTGAGCTGGTAGATCTTGCCGTCCAGCACCGTGACGCCCTCGCCGAAGATCGGCGACGGCAGCGCCACCGATTGCAGCACTTCGCCGGTCTCCAGGTTGACCCGGCGCAGCGTCGACTCGCCCTCCAGGCCGGTGCCCTCGTACAGCACGCCGTCCTCGATCTCCAGGCCCTGGGTGTAGGCCCGGGGGTCGTGGGGATAGCTCTTGATGACGCGGTAGCCGAGCTGGAGCGGCGCGCCGGCGGTGGGAACAGGAGACTGGGCCACGGTCGGCTGGGGATAAGCTCGCGGCGTTTGGGTTGGGGCGACGGTGCCTGTCAAAGGTTCGACAGTCCGGGGCGGATAGGCGTCAGCCGGCGGCGCGACAGTCGCGGTCACGGGCGCGGCGGTCGCCGAAGGGGCGGGAATAGGCGCTG
>DASWWB010000300.1:0-2081 GCA_036406115.1 Herpetosiphonaceae bacterium | reverse complement strand
GGCGGCGGCGACGAGCTCGGGGGCCAGCTCGCCGTAGCGGCCCAGCAGGCGGCGCCGCCGGTCGCCGGGAAGCTCGGCGGGCAGCGCGGGCTCGGGGCGGGCTCGGGGCTGATCGGCAGCCGCCGGCGGCAGATCGGCTTCGCACGCCTCCAGAGCGTCGCGGGCGATCAGGCGGAAGGTGGTGAGCTTGCCGCCGGTGACCGTGAGCAGGCCCTGCTCGTTCCACAGCGCGTGGTCGCGCGACTCCTCGGAGGGCGCGCGGCCGGTGTTGACGACCGGGCGGACGCCGCTCCAGGTCGAGACGATGTCATCGGCGCCCAGCTTGAGCGCGGGGAAGGTCGCCGCGACCGCCGCCAGCAGATAGGCCGCCTCGTCGCCGCTGATCGCCGGCTCGGCGTCGAGCGGCTTGTCGTGATCGATGTCGGTGGTGCCGACGATCGTCGCGCCCTCCCAGGGCAGGGCGAAGACCGGCCGGCCGTCGGCGGGATGGGCGATGCTGACCGCCTGGGCCAGCGGGAAGCGCCAGGCGGCGAAAACCAGATGGCTGCCGCGCAGCGGGCGCATGCGGGCCGGCGCCCCGACCTGCCCGCGCAGCCCATCGACCCAGGCGCCGGTGGCGTTGATCACGACCCGCGCCCGGACCTCGCGCTCGGCGCCGGTCTCGGCGTCGCGCAGGAGCGCCCCAGCCACCCGGCCCTCCTCGCGGATCAGGCCGGCGGCGGCGACGTAGTTGAGCGCCGTCGCGCCGGCGGCGACCGCCTCGCCCAGCACGCGCAGCACCAGCCGGGCGTCGTCGGTCTGGGCGTCGGCGAACTGGAGGCCGCCGGTCAGCTCCTCGTCGCGGACGTGGGGCGCCAGCAGGCGCACGGCGCCGGCGTCGAGCGCGTGGCGCCGCCACTGGCCGGCCAGCCCGTCATAGACCGTCAGGCCGAGCTGATAGACCCAGCGCTTGAGCCGCTTGCCGGCGTAGGCTGGGATGATGAACGGCAGCGGCGTGACCAATCCCGGCAGCTCCGCCAGCAGCCGCTCGCGCTCGCGCACCGAGTCGCGGGTCAGGCCGATCTCGCCGGCCGCCAGGTAGCGCAGGCCGCCGTGGACCAGCTTGGACGAGCGGCTGGAGGTGCCCCAGGCGAAATCGCGCTGCTCGACCAGCAGCGCGCGCCAGCCGCGCCGCGCCGCCTCGCGGGCGATGCCGGCCCCGGTGATCCCGCCGCCGATGATCAACAGATCCCACTGCCCGTCAAGCTTGCCCCAGGCTTCATCGCGCCAGCCTACTCGCCACATGGCTCATCCTCCAGCAGCACGCCGGGATTCAACCGGCCGTCGGGATCGAAGGTCGCCGCCAGCCTGCCGAGCGCGGCCATGCCGAGCGCGCCCTTTTCGGCCGGCAGATAGGGCCGGTGGTCGACGCCGACGCCGTGCTGGTGGCTGATCGTGGCGCCGTGGGCGACGATCGCCTGGCTGGCGGCGGCCTTGAGCGCCGCCCAGCGCGCCAGCGTGGCCTCGGGCGTGGCGCCCAGCCGGAACACGTAGGTCGTGTAGATGCTGGAGCCGTCGCGGTAGACGTGGGAGAGATGGGTGAAGGGATGGACCCGCTCGCCTTCGGCGGCCAGCCCCTCGCGCAGCGCGCCCTCGATCGCCGCGACCAGCGCCGGCACTTTGCCCCAGGTCGTGGCGGTCTCCAGCGTGTCGACGGCGTAGCCCTGCTCCCAGAGCCGGTTGCGCAGGTAGGGCGCTCGGAAGCGGCCCTTTTGCCACTGCTTGCCCAGCGCCCTGCCGACGTGGACGCCGCCATGCTTGGCGGCGATCGCCAGCGCGGTCCGGCGGCTCAGCCCGGCCTGGGCCGCCGCGCCGAGGACGCCCATCAGCAGCAGGCATTTGCCCTCGCCCGCCGAGCGGAACGCCAGGTAGCGCTCCAGCATGGCCACGGCCCGGCGGTGGCCGGCCAGGCCCAGGTTGGTCCAGGTTTCGGTGGCATTGCTCAGCCGCAGCATCGAGAGCGGCGCGCCGGCGTGGATGATCGCCCGCACCGCCTGATGGGCCTGCTCCCACGAGGGGAAGAAGACGGCGTGAACGTCGTC
>DASWWB010000299.1:0-4275 GCA_036406115.1 Herpetosiphonaceae bacterium | reverse complement strand
TCTTCAATGATGAAGGCCGCGTTTTTCCGCCGCCACGGCGGAGCGGAGGTGATGGAATACGGCAGCCTGCCGGAGCCGGTGGCCGGGCCCGACGAAGTGCTGGTGCGGGTTCGGGCGCTGGCGCTCAACCAACTCGACCTGTTCGTCCGCAAGGGGCTGCCGGGGCTGAAGCTGGCCTTCCCGCATGTCGGGGCCGCCGACATCGCCGGCGAGGTTGCCGCCGCAGGCGAGGCGGTGGACGGATGGCGCGAGGGCGAGCGGGTCGTCGTCAATCCCAATCTCTGGTGCGGCGCCTGCGAGATGTGCCAGGCCGGCGAGGAAAGCCTGTGCGCGCGCTACGGCATCATCGGCGAGCACGCGCCGGGCGGGGCCGCCCAGTACATCGCGGTGCCGGCCCGCAACCTCTACCGCATCCCCGGGGATTTCCCCTTCGAGCAGGCCGCCGCCGTTCCGCTGGCCTGGATGACGGCATGGCGGGCGCTGATCGGCCAGGGCGGGCTGCGCGCCGGCCAGAGCGTCCTGATCCTGGGCGCCGGCGGCGGCGTGGCCAGCGCCGCGATCCAGATCGCCCGCTACGCCGGGGCCACGGTCTACGCCGCCTCGCGCTCCGAGGCCAAGCTGGAGCAGGCCCGGCGGCTCGGCGCCGACCATCTGCTGCGGAGCGACGGCCAGTTCGGCCGCGAGCTTTGGAACCTGACCGCCAAGCGGGGCGTCGATCTGGTGCTGGAAAATGTCGGGGCCGCCACCTGGGAGCAGTCGCTGCGCTGCGTGGCCAAGGGCGGCAAACTGGTCACCTACGGCGCCACCAGCGGGCCGATCGTCGAGCTGGACATCCGCAAGCTGTTCTGGCGCCAGTACGCGATCATCGGCTCGACGATGGCCAACAGCCGCGAGTTCGCCGCCGTGATGCGGCTGGTCTTCCAGGAGCGGCGCTTCGCCCCCCTGGTCGACCGGGTCTTCCCGCTCAGCGAGATCCGCGCGGCCCACGAGTACCTCGAGTCCGCCGAGCAGTTCGGCAAGGTCGTGCTTCTGCCGGAGTAGCGCCCGGCGCGGGCCGCCCGGGGCGGCGGCCCGCGCGGATGTGGTATACTTGAGGGGCCTGACGCCTGCTTTCGCCGTCAGGCTTGCTGTTAATCGCAGGCAAGGGGTTGTGCTATGAGCCGTTACTACGTCTGGACCGTCGGCTGCCAGATGAATACATCCGACTCCGAGCGCCTGGAATCGGCGCTGCAAGGGATCGGCTATTCGCCCGCCGAGGGCGTCGAGGATGCTGATTTCATTGTGCTCAACTCGTGCTCCGTGCGGGCCAGCGCCGAGGATCGCATCATCGGCAAGCTGACCGACGTGCAACGGGTCAAACGCGAGCGCCCCGACACCCAGATCGTCCTCTGGGGCTGCATGGTCGGCCCGAACAATCAGTCGATCTTCAAGCACCAGCTGCCGATGGTCGATCACTTCGTCTCGCCCTCGGCGGTCGACGAGGTGATCTCGCTGGCGCCCAACCCGATCTACCAGCTCGACGAGCCGGCCCTGCCGGTCGCCGACTGGACCCACCCGCCGGTCAATGTCCATGTCCCGATCAACTACGGCTGCAATATGTCCTGCGCCTACTGCGTCATCCCGCTGCGGCGCGGCAAGGAGCGCTCGCGGCCCATGGACGAGATCGCCGAGGAGACGCGGCGGATTGTCGCCCGCGGCGCCAAGGAGATCACGCTTCTGGGCCAGATCGTCGACTCCTACGGCCACGATCTGCCAGGCCGCCCGGACCTGGCCGACCTGCTGGAGCGCGTCCACGACACGCCCGGCCTGGTCCGCCTGCGCTTCCTCACCTCCCACCCGGCCTTTATGAGCGAAAAGCTGCTGCGGACGATCGCCCGCCTGCCGCTGGCCATGCCCGACATCAATCTGCCGGTCCAGGCCGGCGACGACGGGCTGCTCAAGGTGATGAAGCGCGGCTACACGGTCGCCAAATACACCGCCCTGATCGAGCGCATGCGCGAGATCATCCCCCATGTCTCCCTCACCACCGACATCATCGTCGGCCACCCGGGCGAAACCCGCGAGATGTTCGAGCACACCATGGAGATGGTCGAGCGCATCCGCTTCGACAAGATCCATATCGCCGCCTTCTCCTCGCGGCCCGGCACCAAGGCCGCCGAGATGGAGCTGGACCCGGCGCTGGCGGTCGATCACGGCGAGAAGCAGTGGCGCCGCATCCAGCTTGAGCGGCTCCAGGAGCAGGTCGCCACCGAGATCAACGCCCAGTTCATGGGCCGGACGGTCGAGGTGCTGGTCGAGGAGCTGGCCAAGGGCAAATGGCGCGGCCGCGACCGCAACAACAAGCTTGTCTTCTTCGAGCATCCTGAGGATTGGGTCGGCAGGCTGGCCCAGGTGCGGGTCACCGAGACCCGGCCCTGGTGGCTGGGCGGCGAGCTGATCGGCGAAGGGCGGGTGGCCGCATGACGACCTCGCACGACGACAACCAGGCCCGCCGCAACCAGGCCGTGCTCGAAGCCCTGGCCGCCCGCCAGAACATGCCGGCGCCCGAGCAGCCGTGGCCCGGCGCCCCGGCGGGCGAGGCTGCGGGCGCCGCCCCCGCCGCCGGCATCCAGGTGCCCTGGAGCGGCGATCCCCAGACCGGCGAGCGCCCTGGCGGGCTGTCGCTGGCAGCCTGGGTGCTGATCGACGCCGCGCTGGCCTTCGCGCTCACCATCGTCTTCACCCTCGTGGCGACAGTCGCCTACGCCGTCGCCCAAGGACTGGGCTCGCAGGCGGAGCTTGTGGATCTGATCAAGGATCCGTATTTCTTCTTCCTCTCGATCTTCCTGCAATCCGTGGCCTTTGTCCTGGTGGTGATCGTCAGGATCATGCTGCTGCGCAAGCTGCCGCTCTCCTGGCTCGGCGTGCATAACCGCGAGTTCATCAAGTCGCTCGGCTGGGGCGCGCTGGCCGGCTTCGCCTTCCTGGGCGTCAATATCGTCATGGGCGGGATCTTCGAGGCGCTGGGCAGCATCCCCGACCAGGCGGAGCAGTTCCCGACCAAGGGCGCGAACGGCTTCCAGCTGGCGCTGCTCGGCATCGCGATCGCGGTCTTCGCCCCGCTGGTCGAGGAGCTGTTTTTCCGCGGCTACGCCCTGCGCGCCTTCACCCAGCGCCTCGGCCCGCGCTGGGGGCTCATCCTCAGCGCCGCGTTGTTCGCCGGGCCGCATGTGCTCGGCATCACGACCGGCTTCATCGGCCTGCTGGTGCCGATCTTCTTCGGCGGCCTGATCCTTGGTTATGTCTATCAGCGCACCGGCAGCCTGTGGTCGGCGATCGTGGCCCACGCCATCAACAACGGCGCCGCCTTTCTCGTGATGCTGATCGCGCCGCAAGTCTAGATCGTTTTTGATTGGAGGATTCCTTGACCCGACAGGATGACCGCACCCGTATCCGCAACCGGATGATCGACCAGGCGATCGCCGAGGCCGCCAGCAACCACTGGGACTCGGCCATCGACCTGAATCAGAAGGCCCTCGAGTACGGCGAGGACGCAGAGACCTTCAACCGGCTGGGCAAGGCGCTCAGCGAGCGCGGCCGCTACCGCGAAGCCCAGGAGGCCTACCAGGGCTCCTTGCGCCTGGCGCCCGCCAATGTGATCGCCCGCCGCAACCTGGCCCGCCTGGAGCCGCTGATCAGCTCCAACGCCGAGACCAGCGACCGCCCGCGCGAGCTGGTCGATCTGCGCCTGTTCATCAGCGAGACCGGCAAGACCGGCATCACCACGCTGACCAATGTCGCCGATGACACGGTGATCCGCCGCCTCACCAGCGGCGAGCGCATCGAGCTGCGCCGCGAAGGCCGCGTCCTGAATGTCTACACCCTCGACGGCACGCTGATCGGCCGCGTCGAGCCTAAACTAGCCCAGCGCCTCAGCGAGCTGATCGCCGGCGGCAACAAATACGCCGCCGCGATCGCCCACGCCGAGGGCGGCGCCATTCGGATCGTCATCCGCGAGACCTTCCAGCACCCCACGCTGCGCAAGAAAATCTCGTTCCCCGGCAAGCTCAGCGGCGACATGGGCTCGTTCCGCCCCTATGTCCGCGACTACACCCTGCGCTATGACTTCGACGGCGACGACGACGACGGCGACGACGGCGACGACGACGACGACGACGACGATGAGGATCTGGACGAGGTCAGCCTCGACGATGTCGAGGGCGAGGAAGAATCCGAAGAGGACGATATCGGCTCCTAAGCCCCCGTCCATCCATCCTGCCCAAAACCAGTGGCGGC
>DASWWB010000298.1:0-8549 GCA_036406115.1 Herpetosiphonaceae bacterium | reverse complement strand
AGCCCCACCGCCCGCAAGCCGCGCCCCACGGCGACACCCAAGCCCACGGCGACACCCAAGCCCACGGCCACGCCCGCGCCGACCGCCGCGCCCAAGCCCACCGCCGGCCCGCAGCGCATCGAGGCCGAAACGCTGACCATGCAGGGCCTGGAGCTGATGCGCGCCAGGGACTACGAGGGCGCCGTCGCGCTGTACGACCGCGCGCTCGCCGCCGATCCGGCCTACGCCGACGCCCTCTACTTCCGCGCCGACGCCCGGCTGAATCTCGGCGACGAGGCCGGCGCCGACGAGGACTACGCCGCCGCCGGGCGACTCGATCCCGATCCGGCCAAAGCGGCCTATCACGCCGGCCGCCTCGATGCCAGCCGTTACGACTATCTCGCGGCGCTGGCAAGCTTCGATGAGTCGATCAAGCTCAATCCGAACTACGACCAGGCCTACTACTCGCGGGGCGGCGTCAAAAGCGACATGCAGGACTACAACGGGGCGATGATGGATTATTCCAGCGCCCTGCGGCTCAATCCGAAGTTCGCCGACGCCGCCTACAACCGCGGCAATATCTATCTGGAGCTGAAGCAGTACGGCGAGGCGATCAGGGACTACACGCTGGCGCTCCAGATCAATCCCGACCAGCCGCACGCCCTGATCAATCGCGCGCGCGCCTTCATGGCCCGCGCCGAGTATGACCGCGTGATCGAGGATTACACCGCCGCCCTCAATCTCAATCCGCCGCGCGACGCCGCCGTCAGCGCCTACTGCAAGCGCGGCGAGGCCCGCAGCGTGCTCCGCGACTACCAGGGCGCGGTCGATGACACCACCAAGGCCCTGGAGCTGAACCCGGACTGGATTTGCGCCAACTACACGCGGGCCTACGCCTACGCTCAGCTCGGCCAGTACCAGAAAGCGCTCGACGACTACACGGTCTACATCAGCGCCTATCCGAACAGCCCCGGCCCCTACGTCAGCCGCGGCCGGGTCTACCAGAGCATGGGCGACCTGGAGGCCGCGATCGCCGAGTACAACCTGGCGATCAGCAAACGACCGTCGTACGGGCCGGCCTACTTCCATCGCGGCAAGGCGTACCTGGAGCTCAACAACGCCGAGGCCGCCCGCGCCGACTTCCAGCAGGCCGCCGATCTCGCCCAGCAGCAGGGCGACACCTACGACTACCAGGAGGCGAAGGCCGCGCTCGACAATCTGCCCCAGAATTAGCGCCAGGCTGATCGGAACACGGCGGCCCCGGCAACAATTGCCGGGGCCGCCGCGCGCTCATCCGCCCAGCATGCCGCGCGGCCAGAGCCGCCCGGACACCTCGACCTGGACGGAGGCCAAGCCCGCCAGGCTCGGCTTGCCGCTCGCCGCGATGAAGCCCCACGAGCCGGCATGCCAGTCCGGCCCGGTGATCCGCACATCGCGGCCGAGCCGCCGGACCAGCACCAGCGCCTGGAACACCGCCCGCCCAATCTCCGCCGGCGGCTCGACCGCCACCATGAACCTGACATGCACCAGCGGATCGCCGGGGGCGCGGCGCCCGCCGTGCAGCAGCCGCAGCGGCAGCCCCAGCCGCCGCTCGATCCGCCCCAGCATCAGCGGCAGCTTGCGCTCCTGGGCGATCCTCAGGTGGGCCTGCCAGTACATCCACTCGTAGCCGGCGTCGGCATCCATCGCTCCGCCTCCATCCCGCGCTCAAACCCGGCGCCGCTCGCCGGCGAAAAACCCTTTGAGCAGCTGGCCGGTCTCCCGCCGCACGAAGGCCGCCAGCGCCGCCCGTCCGGCCTCCGGCAGCGCCGCCCACTCCTCGCCGCGCGCGGCCCGCAGCGTCTCCAGCACCTCGTCGACCAGCAGCCCGAACAGCTCCGCGCCGCGGCTGGGCTGGCCGGGGCGGCGGTAGCCCAGCTTGGAGAGCGCCGCCCGCAGCCGGTTTTCAGTGATCAGATTGAAGGCGGCGAAGGCCAGATCCGCCTCCGCCCCGCCGGCGCCGCCCCCCGCCCGCGGCTTGGCGGCCTGGTGGAAGCGCGCGTCCTCGGCGAACTCGGCGATCTTTTTCTTCAGCACGGGGCGAAAGGGGCCGCGCGGCCCGTCGCCCAGCAGCTCGCCCAGCGGCTTGATCACCACACCCTCGGCCAGATTGGGCTGCGCCAGCGGCGGCAGACCCAGCCGGCGCGGCACCGTCGACTCGAAGCGCTCGGGATAGGCCATGGCCTGGGCGTAGCCGCCAACCAACAGCGGCTCGGCGCACGGCAGCCCGACCGCCGCGCACAGATCCAGCGCCTCGTCGTAGCCCAGATAGCGGCGCCCCGGCCGGTCGCGCCAGCCCAGCGCCAGATCGAAGGCCCAGAACTCGACCGCCGGAGCGTAGAAAATCCCGGTTTGGACCGGCTCCGCGCCCGGAGCGGCATCGACCGCCGGATGGGGATAGGCGCCGCCGAACAATTCGCCGTAGATCAGGACAAACTCGGCGCCGTGGCGGCGGCGGACCGCGCGGCCCAGCTCCAGCGACGCCGGCCGCAGGCGCGCGACCACCGCCTGGTGGCCGAAGAAATCGTCGCCGGGGCCGAGCAGCCGCCGGCGGTTGGCGCAGGCCAGCGCCGCTCCGTCGCTGAGCAGGCAGAAATTGGCACCGTGGATTTTTTCGGTCACGACCCAGCGCTGGCGGCCCAGCAGCCGGAACCCCGCCTCATCAAGCCGCCACTCCTGGGGCGACTCGGCCATCTTCTCGTAGCTTGAAAACGGAAACTGCTCCATCGCTTCACCTCACGCCGCGCCGGTCACGTGCCACTCAACGCGCTGGGCCTCGGTCAGATCGGGCACCTCCAGCCTGGCGAGCATATCGAAAATCACTTTGCTCGGCACCGGCCCGGGGCGCTGGCCGTTGCGCCGCAGGATCAGATCGATTGGGGCCTCGACATAGACGATCCGCACCCGGGCGCCGTAGGCTGCGAACAGCTCGATCAGCTGGCGGCGGCGGCTGCGGGTGACATTGGTGGCGTTCCAGACAAAGCGCTGGCCCTTGCGCAGCAGCTCGCGGGCGCGGCTCTGGCCCAGATCGACCACCGCGCCCTGGTTGTCGGTCGGCGCCACCTTCAGCTCGCGCCGGATATCGTCGAGGCTAATCACGGGCCAGTCGCCGAAATGCTCGGCGGCCCAGGTGTCCTTGCCGGCGGCGGGCAGCCCGCACATCATCACCGCCTCGAAGGTGGTGTCATCGTAGGCGTGATAGGCCGGATCCATGTGGGGGCGCTGGAAATAGAGGAAGCGGCTATGGTCGCTGGCGAAGGCCCGGGGCTGATCGAGGCACTGCCATTCTTCGCAAAACTCGCGGAACAGGGCGATCCGGTCGAGCAACGCCTGCCGGTCGCCGCAGATCCTGCCGCGCACATCGGCCTCGGCGATGAGCGCCACGTCGGCCAGGGCGACCGACTGGCTGGCGGCGATGATCTCGCGCTCGGGCCGCTCGCGCTCCAGGAACCAGAGCGGCAGGCCGTGGTGGCGGACAATCCTGGCGATGCGCTCGCGGACGGCGAAGGGGGCGGCCGGCAGCCCATCGCCCTCCCACAGGATCGACCGGGCGCGCAGCTCGCCTTTGCGGGCGTGGCCGCGCGAGGTGACGCTGCCGTCGTCCTCGATCACCGTGCAGTCGGGCTTGGAAACATCGTGGAGCAGCGCGGCGGCGAACAGCGCCGACCGGTCGAGCGGGGCGAGCCGACGCCAGTCATCGAGCCCCGCCAGCGCGGCGGCGACCATCCCGGTGTGGGTCAGGACATCGCCCTCGGCGTGGTGGACCGGGTCCTGCACGACGCCGGCCATGCGGCCGAGCCAGCTGGCGCGACTGGCCAGCGCCGGCCAATCGAGCGCCCAACCCGGCGGCGCCGGACAGACGGGCAGCCGCCAATCAAGATCCTGAGACATGGTATCCTCCATCACACATTCGCGCGTCGATGGAGGAAGCCTACGCGAGCGGCGGCCCGCTGCGGTCGGGCGGCCGGCCGATCGGCGGCGCGGCGCAGGGCGGAGCGGCTAGCCGCCGACCGCCTTGACCTTGTAGCCCAGCGCCGTCAGCGCCGCCATGACCTGCTCGCGGTGGTCGCCCTGGATCTCCAGCTGATCGTCCTTGAGCGCGCCGCCGGCGCCGCAGCGCTGCTTGAGGGATTTCAGCAGCGCCGCGAAGGTCGCCTGGTCGTGGCGCAGGCCGGCGACGACGGTCACGGTCTTGCCATTGCGGCCCTTACGGTCGCGCGAGACCCGGGCGGTCTGAGCGGAGGCCGGCGGGTAGGCGACCTGCTCGGCCTCGGCCGCCGGCTCGGGGTCGGTGCTGTAGACCAGCGTGCTGCGAATGTTTTTATTGGCCATGACCGCCTCCGCGGGCTAGCGCCGGCAGCGCCGGCAGCAGACAGAATCAATCAAGCAAAGGAGCAACGCCCATGAACACCCAAAACGAAGTCGCCGCCTGGATCGTCGCCCAACTCCCGGGCAGCAGGATCGTCAAGCGGCCCAAGCAAGTCTCAGCGCCGGGCGCGCAGCCGGCGCGCTGGGAGGGCCGGATCGCCGACAGCGAGGGCCGGCTGCACACTGTCGCCGTCACCGCCGGCGACCCGCCGAGCCTGGAGGCGACGCCCTACGAGGGCTACAGCGCCGGCTAGGCCTCCAGCTCGGCGATGTAGATCTCGAACGGCGCCAGCTCAAGCGCCGCCGCAGGCTGCGACGCCGGCCGGGATTCGTCGGTTGAAAACAGCAGCCGCGCCGTCCCCCCGAGGCCGGTCGCCAGGGCGCGGGGCGCGGCGGCAGTGTTGAATGCCACCAGGCAGGACTGGGCCGGGCTGCTGCGGACAAACGCCAGCCCGGCCTCGTCGTCCTCGGCCAGCGGGATGAAATCGCCGCCGACCAGGGCCGGCGTCCGCCTGCGCAGCGCCAGCAGCCGGCGGTAAAAATGGAGCAGCGAGCCGGGGTCGCGCTCCTGGTTCGCCGCGTTGACGCCGGCGGCGTAGTCGGGATTAACCGGCAGCCAAGGGGCGACATCCCCGGGGCAGAAACCGCCGTTGGGCGCGTCGGCCCACTGCATCGGCGTGCGGCACTTGTCGCGGCCGAACTCGGCGGCGCGGCGCGTGGCCTCGTCGTGCCCGAGGCCCATCAGCTCGACAAAGGCGCCGTGAACCCACACGCTAAGCATGTCGCGGAGCTGGCCGAACTCGCCGACGAGGAAATCGCGCATCCCAATCTCCTCGCCGTTGTAGAGGAAGGGCGTGCCGCGCAGCGTCAGCATCAGGGCCAGGGCCTGGCGGGCCAGCGCCCCGTCGTTGGCGCCGTCGCCGAAGCGGTCGAAGATCCGCGGCGAGTCGTGGTTGCCCAGCGTGTTGCAGGGCCAGGCGGCGGCCGGCAGCGCCGCCAGCCGCTCGCGCTGGTTGGCGCGCACCCACGGCGCCGTCAGCCGCTCGCCGCGCATCAGCGGGAAATTGAAGACCATGTGCAGCTCGTCGGCACCGTCGCCGTAGTAGCCGATGTCGTCGGTCTCGCCGACCAGCACGCGGTCCGGGTACTCGTCGACCACCGCCCGCAGCTCGCGCATCAGCTCGTGGATGCCGGGCTGGTCGACCTGGCGGCCGAACATGGCCCGCCAGCGCTCCCCCACGGCCGCCCGCTCCTCGTCGGTGGCGGCGACCCGCTCGGCCAGGAACATCTCGGCGAGCGTCAGCGGCGATGTGTGGTCGGGCAGCGCCGGGTCCTCGTAGATCGTGCCGAGCGCGTCGAGCCGGAAGCCGTCGACGCCCATGTCGAGCCAGAAGCGCGCCGCGTCGAACATCGCCTGCTTGACCGCCGGGTTGCGCCAGTTGAGATCCGGCTGCTGCTTGAAGAAAAAATGATAGTAGTACTCGCCGGTCAGCTCATCGCGCTCCCAGGCCGATCCGCCGAACGTCGAGAGCCAATTGTTGGGCGGCGCGCCCGCCTCGCCGGCGTGCCAGACGTACCAATCGCGCTTGGGATTGTCGCGCGAGGAGCGCGACTCGAGGAACCAGGGGTGCTGGTCCGAGGTATGGTTGAGGACGAAATCGACGATGACCCGGATGCCGCGCGCGTGGGCGGCGTCGAGGAAGCGCTTGAAATCGGCCAGCGTGCCGTATTCCGGGGCCACGCCGCAATAATCGGCCACGTCGTAGCCGCAGTCGTAGAGCGGCGACGGATAGTGGGGCGACAGCCAGATCGCGTCGACGCCGAGCGCGCTGAGATAATCAAGCCTGCCGATCATCCCCGCGAGATCGCCGATACCGTCGCCGTCGCCGTCGGCGAAGGAGCGCGGATAGATTTGATAGAAGACCGCCGTCTGCCACCAGGCCAAATCAGCCATAGCCCCTCTCAAAAGCGCTCGTCGCGCAGCAGCTGGTCGCGGATGACGACGGAGCCGTCCTCGCCGACCTCGACCGGCAGCGAGCCGAGCCGGAGCCGGGTATTGGCGCCGATCGAATAGCCGTTGGCATCGTAGACATTGCCGGAGCAGGCGTCGACGAAGACCTCGGCCTGCGGCTCGACCAGGCAGCCGCTCTGGCTGTCCCAGGCCAGGATCGCGCGCCAGGTGCCGTCGGCGCGGCGGGTCACGAAGATCGGATCCTCGCTGACTTCGGGGCGGTTCATGATCGTATCCGAGGCGCTGAGCTTGCGGACGGCGCGCTGGGTGGTGACGCCGACGGCATACTCATTGAGCGTGCCGATCGCGCGGGTCTGGCCGCGGGGGTTGAGGATCCCGACGAACAGATAGAAGCAAAAGCCGGAGGCGAGCAGCAGCACAATGGAAAGCAGCCGGATCGCGCGGCGGCGCGAGCGTTCGATCCGCGCCGCCTCGTACGGGTCAAGCATACTCATGGGAGCGACCTCAATCGTCTTTGCGCGCCACCACGAGCAGGCGGGGCGCATCGCTGGTGTAGGGATCAAGCTCGTAGGAGCCGTAGAGATCGTGGAGCGCGAAGCCGGCGCGGGCCAGCAAATGCTCGGCCTCGAAGCGATAGAGCCAGCGCATGCCGAAGCCGAGGGCCTGGCGCAGCACTTGGCCGCCGGCGGCGATCTCATCATAGCAAAACGTTACGTCAACGTGCTGGGCGGCGAAATCAACCGAGCGGGCCACGAATTTCTGGACCAGATGGCCGCTTTCGGGGATCGCGAAGGTTTTGTCAAGCACATAGGAGCCGTCGGCGGCGGCCAGCTCGGCGGGGTTGGGATTGAACAAATCCAGCGCCAGCAAGCCGCCGGGCTCCAGGTGGGCGTGCAGCCGGCGCAGCCCGGCGAGCTGGGCCTCAGTCGTCTCCAGGTGCATGAACGAATTGATCGCCACGAAAGCGAAGCCAAAGCGCTCGGGCAGCTCCAGCTCCAGCAGATCGGCGGCGAGGAAGCGCGGGCGGGCGCGCGGGCGCAGCTCGGCGGCGCGCTGGGTGGCGCGCTCGATCATCGCCGGGGCGATATCGACGCCGGTGACATCCAGGCCGGCGCGGGCCAGCGGCAGGGCGACGCGGCCGGTGCCGCACATCGCCTCCAGCACCCGGCCGCCGGCCATGCGGGCCAGCTCGCGGTAAAACACCAGATCATCGGCGAAATCGCCGTAGTCCAGGTCATAGAAACGGGCAAAAGGATCAAACATCAGCGGACCGTAATCTCCTTGCGGGTGTTGCCGTTGGTCGGCCGCCACGTCAGGACAATCGGCAGGGCGCTCACATCGCCGGACACCCGGATCGAGCCGGTGCGCGGCTGGCCGGGGTCGATCACGAACACCACCGACGACTGGCCGGAAATCAGGCTCGAAAGCTCGGGATCGACCTGGAGCAGCTGGTGGCGGCCGTTGGTCAAGGCGAAATCGCCGGCGAGGTAGCGGGTCTGGCGGGCAGTCAGATTGGTCAGTTTCAAATGGACCGTCAGCCACTGGTTGTTCTCGTCGACATCGACCGAAAGCACCTCGAGGCCGTAGCTTTGCGAGCGGATCATGTCGGCGGCCGGCGCGGCTGGGGTGGCGTCGGGCGCGGCGGCGGCGGGCTCGATTGTTATGTCGAGCGCCGGCGCCTCGGTGGGCTGGGCTTGGCCGGCTGCCGTGCCGGCGGGCGGGTTGTCGCCGACAGATTTCGCCAGCTGGTTGTTGAAAAACGTCATGCCGCCGAACAGAATCGGCACCAGCACCGCCAGCAGCACCATCTCCGACGGCCGGAGCCAGAACTGGCGCTTGCCGGAGCTGGCCTTGGCGATGGCCGGCCGCAGCTCGGCGAACAAATCGGGCGCCTCCTGGGAGGCGGGGGCGGCGGCGAGGTTGCCGGTTTCGATCTTCTTGGCCGGCGGCGGGGGCGGGGCGGCCAGGGCCGGCGCCGGGGCCGGCGGCTCGGGGGCGCGCCTGGGCGGCAGCGGCGCCAGCTCGCTCAGATCAACGCTTTTGGGCTGATTGAGCAGCTCCAGGCCGCGCCAGGCGGCGGCGTTCGCCGGATTGATCCGCAGCACCTCGTTGAGCGCGGCGATTTTGCGCGGGTCGCTGTCCTCGACGCCGCTGAGCCAGAGCCAGGCCTGTTCGTGGTCGGGGGCCAAGC
>DASWWB010000297.1:0-4777 GCA_036406115.1 Herpetosiphonaceae bacterium | reverse complement strand
TGCGCGCCGCGTTTTAGGCTATTTGGCGCCGCAGACCATTTGCAAGTATAATTGCGCCCGATCGTAGGAGCAGTATGCGGATCTTAGTGACAAACGATGATGGCGTCCACAGCCCCGGGCTGCTGGCCCTCCGGCAGCAGCTGGAGCGGCTGGGCGAGGTCGCGGTGGTGGCGCCGCAGCGCAACTGGAGCGCCGGCGGCCACAGCCGCACGCTCTACCAGCCGCTGCGGGCCGTCGAGACCGAGCTGGCCGACGGCAGCCAGGCCCTGGCCTGCGACGGCACGCCCGCCGATTGCGTGGCTCTGGCCGTGATGGGCCTGCTGCCCGAGCGCCCGGACCTGATCGTTTCGGGGATCAATCGCGGCGCCAACCTGGGCAGCGATGTCACCTACTCGGGCACGGTCGCGGCAGCGATGGAAGGCATCATCTTGGGCATCCCCTCGATCGCCGTCTCGCTGGTGCGCGGCGGCAAAACGGTCGCCGATTTCCAGGCCGCCGGCCGCTGGGCCGCAGCGGTCGCCGAGACCGCCGCCGCCGCAGGGCTGGCCCCGGACATGCTGCTGAACGTCAATGTGCCGCCCGGCGCCCTGGACGCGATCGGCGGCGCCCAGGTCACCAGGCTGGGCCAGCGCATCTACCGCAATGAGCTCGAGGTCCGCCACGATCCGCGCGGCCGCCCCTACTACTGGACCACCGGCCCCGATCCCGAGGACATGCCCGACGACGGGACCGACGTGGGCGCGATCGCCGCCGGCATGGTCTCCGTCACACCCCTTCACCTCGATCTGACCAGCGCGCGCTGGGTCGAGGCGCTGCGGGACTGGGTCTGGCGGGCGCCGGCAGCAAGCGAGCCTGCGGCTCCCGATACGCCACGATAGCTTTATGACGCGCTACAAGCTGCAAACCTATCAATTCGGCATCGTGAGCGGCATCCGCCAGGAGATCAGCGACCGCATCAGCAGCGCGCTGCCGGGCAATCTCTTCGCGCCCGAGGCGCGCAAGGGCCAGCTGTTCGTGCTGACCGAGGCCGTCAACGACAATGTGCGAGGCAAAGAGGCTTGCGATCTCGTCGCCAGCGTGATCACGACGACCTACTACAAGGACAGCTCGTTCAGCATCACCTCCAGCCTGCGCAAATCCCTGGAGGTCGCCAACAAAACGCTCTACGAGCATAACTTCAAGGCCGCCCACCACCAAAAAACCGCCGTCAGCGTGACCTGCGCCGTGCTGCGCGGCAACGATCTATATATCGCCCAGGTCCAGCCGACCCAGGCCTACATCGCCCACAAGGGCCAGCTGCGGGCGCTGCCGACCTATCCCTCGTGGGACGCCGCAGCCTCCAGCAGCGTGATGCTGCGCCCCAACGCCCTCGGCACCAGCCTGTTCAGCGAGCCCGAGCTGTTCCGCAACGTGATCGAGCCCGGCGATGTGGTGGTGCTCTGCTCCAGCCGGCTGGCGCGCCTGATCGGCCGCCACGAGGCCGAGCGGCTGTTCTGCCTGGAAGACGCGCCCTCCGCCCTGGAGGAGCTGTACACGATCTGCCGCCGCAACACGCTCGCCGAGGCCCACATCGCCATGCTGGAGCTGCTGCCGCTGGTCAGCGCCGCCGCCCAGGACGCGCCGCTCAGCCCCGAAGGGCTCAGCGAGCGGGGCAAGGCCGCCGCCACCGCCGTCGGCGATTGGATCAGCACGGTCACCGGCAACGCCGCGCTGCTGATGCGCCGCCCCGCCGACGAGACGGACGCCGCCGACGAGGAGTCCGCCGAGCCCGGCGCCGACGACGGGGTCCATCCGACCTCCGCGCTGACTGAAGAGCCCAAGCTGCCCAATGTCCTGGAGGAGATCGATCCCCGCGACATGAACTGGCTGCGCGGGCGCCCGCGCTACCGGCCCCGCAACACCGCCGACCAGGACGCCTGGCCGCCCAGCGCCTACATCGGCGAGGGCAGCCTGATGCCCGCCATCAACGCCGCCGTGGTCCGCGCCAGCGTCGATCTGACCGACCACGATCCGCTGCCGGTCGATTTCGCCGCCATCCCGCAGCGCGATCCCGTGCCGCCGCCCACGCTCTGGACCCGGATCACAAGCCCGTTCCGCATCATGCTCGCGGCGCTGGCAACCTTTTTCGCCAATGTCGGCCGCAAGCGCCGCCCCAGCGCCGCGCCGCTGCCGCGCTTCGAGCAGGGCCGAGGCCTCTCCTACCGGCGCAAAACCAATCAGTTCCCGCTGGTCAAACTGACGATCTTGCTCGCCCTGATCGGCGGCACGGTCTTCTATCTGCGCTACCAGACCCAGCAGGAGACCAACCGCCGCTACGACGACGCCTTCAACGCCGCCAGCGCCACGCTCGCCGCCGCCCAGAAAGCCCCCAGCGACGACAGCGCGCTCGGCCTGCTGGATCAGCTCGACACCAGCATCACGAGCCTCGCCGCCGACTCCGCCGTGCAAAACGATCCGGTGCGCAAAGGCATGTACCAGAATTTGGTCCGCGAGTCCGAGCAACTGCGCGCCAGCATCACCCGCACGTCGCTCATCGATGACCTCGACGTGGTCGCGACCCTGCCGCTCAGCGACACGATCAGCCATCTGCTGGCGGTGCCCGGCGCCGGGGCGACCGACCTGTACTATCTCGCCAGCCAGAGCGGGATTGTCTATCAGCAGCCCGACAACAAGCTCGAAGCCACCGTCGTGCTCAGCCCCAACAGTCCGATCGAGTCATTTATCGGCCCGTTTATCGTCGGCCCCATCCGCTCGATCGTCTGGCGCGAGGTCGGCACCGAGTCGGCGCTGGCGGCGATCGATGAATCGCAGTTCTCGCCCTCGACAGTCTATCTCGGCCCGCCGCCGCGCTGGTTCACCAACCGCCTCGACGGCAGCGAGTTCTGGCCCGAGCAGCCGTTCCCCGATATCGAATCCTTCGGCGGCAACCTGTATATCTGGGAGTGGGGGCCGACCGCCAGCGGCGAGATCAAGAAATACGCCTCCGGCGAGTACGCCAGCCTGCCGACCAACTGGATCACCCAGCGGCCGCCCGAGCTCAAGCTGGAAACCGCGATCGACATGGCGATCGACGGCCGCATCTACCTGCTCCAGCCAACCGGCGAGATCAGCGTGTTCCAGAACGGCGCCTGGGAGCGCAATATTCCCGCGCCCAGCGTCGAGCCGAAGCTGACCAGCGCCCGCAAGATGTTCCTAACTATCGAACAGGCCACCCAGTTCTCCGATAACCAGGGCCACGTCTTCATCCTCGATCCGCTCAACGAGCGCGTCCTGGAGCTTGATCTGCAAGGCGCCGTGATCCAGCAGATTAAAGTCCCAGACAGCCTGGGCCTGCGGCTCAGCCAGCTCACGGACCTGGCGGTGGTCCAGACCGGCCAGGGCAAGCAGCTCTATCTGGCCAACGGCAACCAGATTTTGCGCACGCGGCTGCCCGATCCGCCCAAGCCGCGCACGGCGACACCCGCAAGCGGGTCCCCGTCCGACGCCGGCAATCCCCCGGGAACAGCGCCGACAACGACTGTCCCGACTCCGACCCAAGAACGCTAAGCTCAAGGAATAGCATCAATGCGCATAGGAATTATCGGCCTGCCCAACAGCGGCAAAACCACCGTGTTCAACGCCCTCACCCGCGGCACGATCGAGACCGCCGCCTACTCGTCGGGGCAGATCGAGCCCAATCTGGCCATGGTCAAGGTGCCGGATGAGCGGCTCGACGCCCTCGCCAAGCTCTACAAGCCCAAGAAACTCACCCCGGCCGATGTGCAGTACATCGACGTGGCCGGCATGAGCAGCGACGCCAGCGCCAGCGGCGGCCTCAGCCCGCAGTTCCTCAACTACATCAGCCAGGTCGACGCGCTGCTGCACGTCGTGCGCGCCTTCGAGGACGACAGCGTCGCCCACTCCGACGGCAGCGTCAACCCGGCCCGCGACCTGGCCTCGGTCGATCTGGAGCTGATGTTCTCGGATATGGCGATCATCGAGCGCCGCGTCACCAGGCTCAAGGCCGAGATTGGCAAAATGCCGACCAAAGACCGGGAGGTGCGCCAGCTGGAGCTTGAAACCCTGGAGCGGCTCTACGCCGGCCTTGAGGCCGAAAAGCCGATCCGCGCCCAGGAGCTGAACGAGGACGAGGCCCGGGCGCTGCGCGGCTTCCAATTCCTCAGCGCCAAGCCGGTGCTGGTGGTCGTCAACATCGGCGAGAACCAGCTCAGCGCCCCGCCGGCGCTCAGCTACGATCTGCCCAAGAGCGCCCTCGTCACCCTGGCCGGCAAAGTCGAGGCCGAGCTGGCCCAACTGGAGGACGAGGACGCCCGCGCCTTCATGGATGATCTCGGCATCAGCGAGCCGGCCCGCGACCGCGTGATCAAGGCCTCCTACGCCATGCTCGGCCTGATGAGCTTCCTCACCGCCGGCGAGGACGAGGTGCGGGCTTGGACAATCCGCACCGGCACGCCGGCGGTCGAGTCGGCCGGCGCCATCCACTCCGACATCCAACGCGGCTTCATCCGCGCCGAGATCGTCGCCTTCAATGATCTGATGGCTGCCGGCGACATGGCCGCCGCCAAGAAGGCCGGCACGGTGCGCCTGGAGGGCAAAACCTACATCGTCAAGGACGGCGATATCATCCATTTCCTTTTCAACGTCTGAGATTCCGCCGAATCCAGCCAAAAACCATGGGAAATTCGGGCGCCGATTGCATCTATACAGGCAGTCGGCGCTTGAATTTTAGGAGATGGTATGGCTGCCGCCCGCTTGTTGCTGTTGCTGGCCCTGTCCG
>DASWWB010000296.1:0-3184 GCA_036406115.1 Herpetosiphonaceae bacterium | reverse complement strand
CATCAGCCGGGCGTGATCGAGGCCGGCGGCCTCCAGGATATGGGGGCGGCTGGCGTCGCCGTAGAGCACCGGGATTCCGTCCTCGCGGGCGCGCTCCATCGCGTGGTGGTCAAGCTCGATCACCACGAAGGGCAGATTGAGCTGGCTGAGCAGGCGCGAGGTGTAGCGCCCGACCCGGCCGTAGCCGGCGATGATGATATGATCGCGCAGCTCGCCGGCCAGCGCGGCCTCGCCGGCCGCCTCGGCGGGCGGGCCTTCCATCCGGCGCTGGAGGACGGGCACCAGCCGCAGCAGCAGCGGGGTGGCGATCATCGTGATCAGCGCGCTGGCCAGCAGATAGCCGTAGACCTCGGCCGAGATCGAGCCGCCGGCCACGCCGACCCGCGCCAGCACGAAGGCGAACTCGCCGATCTGGCACAGGCCGAGGCCGACCGCCAGCGGCGTCACGCCGCGATAGCCGAACAGCCAGGTGATGCCGCCGAAAATCGCCAGTTTGGCGACCAGCGTGCCGATCACCAGCAGCAGCACGGTGCCGATATTGGCCCACAGGAACCCCGGGTCCAGCAGCATGCCCACCGACACGAAGAACAGCATGCCGAACAGGTCGCGCAGCGGGATAATATCGCTCAGCGCCTGGTGGCTGTAGTCGGACTCGCTCAGGACCATCCCGGCGACGAACGCGCCGAAGGCGAACGAGAGGCCGAACAGATAGGTGGCGTAGCCGATGCCCAGGCCGATCGCCGTCACCGAGATCAGGAACAGCTCGCGCGAGTTCCAGGCCGCGATGCGCCGGATCAGCGCCGGCATGAGTTTGGTGCCGCCGTAGATCATCACGACCAGGAACAGGGTCGCCCGCAGCAGCGCCCAGCCCAGCGTCGGCAGGCCCTCGTCGAGATTGTGCAGCACCGGCAGGATGATCATCATCGGCACCACCGCCAGATCCTGCACGATCAGCATCGCCAGCATGATCCGGCCGTGCAGCGCGTCGAGGCCGCCCTGGGCCATCAAGGTTTTGAGCAGGACCATCGTGCTGCTGAGGGCGATGCAGGCGCCCCACCAGAGCGACTGGTAGCCGCCCCAGCCCATCAGCAGGCCCATGCCGACGCCGGAGGCGACGGTCAGGCCGATTTGCAGCGGCGTGCCGCCAAAGGCGATGCGCTGCACCCGTTTCAGCGAGGAAAATGAAAACTCAATCCCGAGCGCGAACAGCAGCAGGGCGACGCCAATCTCTGCCAATAGCTCGATATCGTGGATCTCGGTGACCGTGACGCCCCCGGTGTAGGGGCCGACCAAGACCCCGGCGACAATGTAGCCCAGCAGCAGCGGCTGCCCGAGCCGCTGGGCGATGAAGCCGCCGATGAGTGCCGCCACCAGGATAATCGCGATATCCGCCGCAATGCCCATGGCATGACTCCTTTCGCTCCCGATGGGAGCCTGGCGGCGTCGCAGCCCGGGGGCGGCGGGGCGGGGTCAGGGGATTCCGGATCAGGCCGGAGCGACCGCGCGCTGCCCGCCAGCCCCGTCAGCGGCCGGGCCGAAACGCCGTGTTCGTCATCGATTGAGAATTGCTGCTCTCGATGTTAAGTATATCACTATTCTTAACAATGCGCTGAGCGAATCGGCAACGAGGCGGCGCCGGCAACGTATCAGCAACGTCAGCCAATCAGCGCCAGCCAAGGAGCCATCCATGAGCTATCCCAACGATCCCAACCAGCCGCCGTTCGGCCAATCGCCCCCCGGCCAGCAGCCGCCGTTCAACCAATCCCCCTATGGCCAGCAACAATACGGCCAGCCGCCGTTCGATCAATCCCCCTATGGCCAGCAACAGTACGGCCAGCCGCCGTTCGGCCAATCGCCCTATGGCCAACAGCCCTACGGCGCCTACCCCAATCCCTACGGCCAGCAGCGGCGCGGCCGCTCGACGCTGAAATGGATCGTCCTGAGCTTCTTCGGCGTGGCCCTGCTCGCCTGCGTCGGCTTCGGCGTCTTCTTTTACAGCTTTTTCGGCGACTTCATCGCCAGCACCCAGGCCGACATCGATAGCGCCGAGCTGGTGATCGACCAGTTCATGCGGGCGGGCGAGGCCAACAATCCGCGGGCCGGCGCGCTGCTGGCGGAGCCGACCTTCAGCCAGGCCAAGATCACGCAGCTATTCACGCAGCGCAATCTTTTCACCGACTACCAAGGAGCCAGCATCAGCCTGAACGGGATGAACTACCAGGCCGGCAACGCCACCGCCACCCTCTCGGCGAGCGGCGAGCTCAGCTACTCGTCCGGCGCCGGCGGCACGTTCCGGGCGCTCCTGCGCAAACAGCGGGGCGTCTGGAAGATCCAGTCGCTCACGATCGATCGCTGACGGCGGGCTTGATCTTCTCCCGGGTTGCGTGTATGGTGGTGGCGTTTCGCCATCCTGCGGGTCGAACCAGCCCGCGCCGAGCCAGGGCAAGGCGTCAATGTGGAGGATGTATGAGCTATCCGAATGACCCGAATCAGCAGCAGAATCCGTACGGCCAGCAGCAGTACGGTCAGCAACAGTACGGCCAGCAGCCGCAGGGCCAGTACCCGCCGCAGGGCCAGTACCCGCCGCAGGGCCAGTATCAGCAGCCCTACGGCTTCGCGCCGCCGCCCAAGAAAAAAGGCGGCGTCCTGAAATGGATTCTGATCATCGGCGCGCTGCTGGTGGTGGGCTGCGCCGCCGGCTTCTTCTTCCTGTTCAACACCGCCAAGGGCGAACTGACCGCCGCCGAGGGCATCGTGAATCAGTTTATGCAGGCGGGATCGCAGGAGAATGTCAGCGCGGGGGCGAACCTCACGGCGCCGGCCTTCGTCGACGAGACCGCAGTCGAAGGGCTGTTCGCCAAGCGCGAGATCTTCGAGGGCTACCAGTCGATCACGACCGACCAAAGCTCGCTCAGCTACGAGACCAGCACCACCAACGGCACCGTGATCGCCTTCAAGGGCACCGTCGCCTACAGCTCCGCGCCGCAGGGGACGTTCGACGTGCAGCTGGTCAAAGAGAACAATGCCTGGAAGATCCGCTACATCAACGTCCAGCGCCAATAGCGAGCGGTGGCACGAATCTTCCAAGAAGCCTCCTTGTGCTATGCAAGGAGGCTTTGTCATGGAATACATGCGCCCGGAAATGGTTGATCACGACGGCGATGAGGCTGCGCGGCGCGAGCGC
>DASWWB010000295.1:0-1656 GCA_036406115.1 Herpetosiphonaceae bacterium | reverse complement strand
GAGCCGCCAGCCGCCCTTCGATCAGCGATCATCCTTGTGGAGCGCCCGCGCCGGCCGATCCGCCCAGCAGCCCGAGCAGCTCATCGCGCAGCTCCTGCCAGCGCGGCGCGCGCAGCAGGGCGGCTTTGTCGCGCGGGCGGGGCAGATCGACCTCCAGCACCTGGCGGATCGTCGCGGCGGGGCCGTCGGAGAAGACGGCGATCCGATCGCTGAGGTAGATCGCCTCGTCGATATCGTGGGTGACCATCACCACCGACTCGGTGCGGCTCTCGCCCTGCCAAAGGCCCAGCAGCTCCTCCTGGAGCGCGGCACGGGTCAGGGCGTCGAGGGCGCCGAACGGCTCATCGAGCAGCAGCATGCGCGGCTGGACGGCGAAGGCGCGGGCGATCGCCACCCGCTGGCGCATGCCGCCGGACAGCTGGGCCGGCCGCTTCTCCAGGTGGGCCGCCAGCCCGACCCGTTCCAGCGCCTCGCGGGCCAGCGCCTCGCGGCCGGATCGATCCAACGCCGGCCGGGCGGCCTCGACCGCCTGGTAGACATTTTGGAAGACCGACAGCCAGGGCAGCAGCGAGTAGTGCTGGAAGACCACCGCCCGCTCGTGGCCAGGGCCGGCGAGCGGGCGCCCGGCGAAGTCGATCGCGCCGGCGCTGGCCCGCGCCAGGCCGGCGATGATGTTGAGCAAGGTGCTTTTGCCGCAGCCGGAGTGGCCGAGCAGGCTGACGAACTCGCCGGCGCGGACCGTCAGCGAGACATCGCGCAGCACGGTCGCCGCGCCCCGGCCGGAGCCGTAGGTTTTCGCCAGGTCGCTGATCCGCAGCAGCGGCGCGGCGGCCGGCATGACGGGCGAAGGGTTGGCGCCGGTGGTTTTGGCGCGCCATAATGATCCGAACATCGCTAGCCTCCGATCTGCCAGGGAGCGAGCCGCCGCCCAAGCGCGCCGAACAGCCGGTCCAGCGCCAACCCGGTCAGGCCGATCAGCAGGATGGCGCTGATCACCCGCTCCAGCGACAGGGCGTTCCACGAATCCCAGACGAAAAAGCCGATCCCGGCGCCGCCCGCCAGCATCTCGCCGGCCACAATCACCATCCAGGCGATGCCCATCGACAGGCGCATCCCGGTCAGCATCGACGGGAACGCGCCCGGCAGCAGCACGCGCCGCACGTAGCGCCAGCGGCCGAACTCGAAAACCCGCGCCACCGCCTTCAGATCCTCGGGCAGGGCCTGGACGCCGTGCGCGGTGTTGATCAGCGTCGGCCAGAGCGAGGTGACGACAATTGTGAAGACCACCGCCTGCGGCGCGCTGTGCAGCGCCGCCAGCCCCAGCGGGTACCAGGCCAGCGGCGAGACCGGCCGCAGGATCTCGACCAGCGGCCCGAGCGTCGCGCGCAGCCGCGGGCTGGCGCCCAGCCAGAGGCCGAGCGGCAGCGCGACCGCCACGCCGATCGACCAGCCGGCGAAGACCCGGCCGAGCGAGGCCAGCATTTGCCAGCCGATGCCCTTGTCGTTGGGGCCGTTGTCGTAGAACGGCCGCGCCAGCAGCTCCGCCAGCGTCCGGACAACGGCCAGTGGCGTCGGCAGCGCGCCGGCGGCGAGGGCGGCGGCGGCCTGCCAGAGCGCCGCCAGGATCAAGAGGCCGAGCAGCGGCGGGGCGGCGCT
>DASWWB010000294.1:0-3514 GCA_036406115.1 Herpetosiphonaceae bacterium | reverse complement strand
CCGCTAAAATCGACTGGCTGGTTTTCATCGGACTGGGCGTGCTGAGCCTGGTGCCGTCGCTCGCCGGCGTGGTCCGGGTGGCCGGGCTGGCGAGCGGCACGGGCATGGCGCCGGACAACGCCCGCTTCTACGCCATGCCGCTGCCGGTGGTGATCCATATCATCTGCGCGACCCTGTTCTGCGTCCTGGGCATCTTCCAGCTCGCGCCGAATTTCCGCCGGCGGCGGCTGGGCTGGCATCGCCGCGTCGGCTGGCTGCTGGCGCCATGCGGCGTGGGCGCCGGCCTGTCGGGCCTCTGGATGACGCAGATCTATCCGCTCTACCCCAGCATCCAGGACGAAGTGCTGTATGGCTTGCGGATTGTGTTCGGCTCGGCGATGGTTGTGTCGATTATCCTGAGCATGGCGGCGATCCTGCGCCGCGACATCGCCGGCCACCGCGCCTGGATGATCCGCGGCTACGCCATCGGCCAGGGCGCCGGCACGCAGGCGGTGATCGGCATCCCGCTGTTCCTGATCGCCGGCGACCAGGGCGGCTGGGTTAGGAATGTGATGATGGGCGCGGGCTGGGTCATCAATGTCGCCGTCGCCGAGTGGATCATCCGGCGAAAGCGCGCCGCCCGGCAGCAGCCAGCCCCGGCGCCGGCGGCCGGGATCATGTCGCAGGCGTAGGGCGGGCCGTGGGCGGCGCGGGGCCGATTGACGCCCCGCGCCGCTCACGGTACAATGTTTGGGCGATGACGGAGCCAGTAAGCGGCAGACAGTCAGTCCCAGCGAGCGTGCGCCCGGTGCGAGGCACGCGACGACGGGCCGCCGAACATCCCTCCCGAGCAGAACGCTGAAGCGGCCCGCCCGTGCGTAAGCGACCCGGTCTCGTCCCCCGTTAGCGGGACGGCGCTGTGATGGCAGCGCGCTGAGCGGACGCCGCATGGCGTCAAGCGGGGTGGTACCGCGGGGCTTCTGATGAACCTCGTCCCTGGGTTGGGGCGGGGTGTTTTGTTTTAGCTTGCAGGAGGCAGCGATGGTGTTTCGCGAGGTCGATCCGAAAGTCTCGTTTCCCGCGCTTGAGCAGGAGATCGCGGCCTGGTGGGAGGCCAACGGGATTGTCAAAAAAACCCTGGCCAGCGGCGACCGCCAGCGGCCGTATGTGTTTTTCGAGGGGCCGCCCACCGCCAACGGCCAGCCCGGCATCCATCACGTCGAAAGCCGCTCGTCCAAGGATATCGTGGTCCGCTTCAACCGCATGCGCGGCCAGTATGTGATCGGCGCCCGCGGCGGCTGGGACACCCACGGCCTGCCGGTCGAGATCGAGGTCGAGAAGAAGCTCGGCTTCAGCGGCAAGCCCGATATCGAGAAATTCGGCATCGAGGCCTTCAACGCCGCCTGCAAGCAGTCGGTCTGGGAGTACATCCAGGAGTGGGAGAAGCTGACCGACCGCATCGCCTTCTGGCTGGATCTCGATGATCCCTACACGACCTACGACAACAAATACATCGAGTCGCTGTGGTGGATCTTCAAGCAGCTCCATGAGCGCAATCTGCTGTTCCGCGACTACAAGGTGACGATGCACTGCCCGCGCTGCGGCACCTCGCTCTCGGACCACGAGGTCGCCCAGGGCTACCAGGAAGGCACCGACGACCCGTCGGTCTGGGTGCGCTTCCGCGTCGCGCCGGGCGAGCATCCGCTGGCCGCCCAGCTCGCAGGCGCCGCCTTCCTGGCCTGGACCACCACGCCCTGGACGCTGCCTGCCAATGTGGCGCTCGCGGTCAATCCCGAGGCCGCCTATGTGTTGGTCGAAAAGGACGGCGAGCGGCTGGTGCTGGCCGAGGCCCTGCGTGACGCCGTGCTCGGCGAGGGCGCCCAGACCCTGGCGACCTTCACGGGCGCCGAGCTGCGCGATCTGCGCTACGAGCGGCTCTACACCGGCGTCGTCGGCGCCGGCCAGACCGTCGACTGGGACCAGGCCTACCGCGTGGTCGCCGATGAGTTCGTCTCGCTGGAAGACGGCACCGGCATCGTCCACATCGCCCCGGCCTACGGCGACCTGGAGATCGGGCGCAAGTACGGCCTGCCGACGCTGTTCTCGGTCGATCTGGCCGGCAAGATCATGCCCGAGTTCGCCGAGTTCGGCTGGGCCGGCATGTTCTTCAAGGAGGCCGACCCGCAGATCACCCGCGAGCTGAAGGGCCGCGGGCTGCTGTTCAAGTCCGGGCGCATCCTCCACACCTATCCGTTCTGCTGGCGCTGCAAGACGCCGCTGCTGTTCTACGCCAAGCAGTCGTGGTACATCCGCACCACCGCGCTCAAGGACCGGCTGATCGCCAACAACCAGCTGATCAACTGGGTGCCGGAGCACATCAAGAACGGCCGCTTCGGCAACTGGCTGGAGAACAACATCGACTGGGCGATCAGCCGCGAGCGCTACTGGGGCACGCCGCTGCCGATCTGGGTCTGCGAGCAGTGCGGCCACCTCGACGTGGTCGGCTCGGTCGCCGAGCTGGCCGAGCGCACCGGCGAGGACCTGAGCGGCCTCGATCTGCACCGGCCCTTTGTCGACAAGCCCTCGTGGGACTGCAATGCCTGCGCCGGCGGCACGATGCAGCGCGTCCCCGACGTTGCCGACTGCTGGTTCGACTCGGGCGCCATGCCGATCGCCCAGTGGCACTACCCCTTCGAGAACAAGGAGATTTTCGAGACCGCCGGCCAGGCCGATTTCATCTCCGAGGCGATCGACCAGACCCGCGGCTGGTTTTACACGCTCCACGCGCTTTCGACGCTGCTGTTCGACCGCCCGGCCTACAAAAATGTCATCTGCCTCGGCCACCTGCTGGACGGCAAGGGCGAGAAGATGTCCAAGTCCAAGGGCAATATCGTCAATCCGTGGGAGATCGTGGGCCAGTTCGGCGCCGACGCGACCCGCTGGTACATGTTCGCCTCGGCGCCGCCCTACAACTCGCGCCGCTTCTCGGCCGAGCTGGTCAGCGAGTCGCTGCGCCAGTTCATGCTGACGCTCTGGAACACCTACGCCTTTTTCGTCACCTACGCCAATCTGGACGGCTGGACGCCGGAGGCGGGCGAGGCGGTGGAGTTGCAGCCGATCGACCGCTGGGCGCTGGCCCGGCTCAACGGCCTGGTCCGCGACATGACCGCCGACCTGGAGGGCTACGACATCCACGCGCCGGCCAAGCACGTCGAGCAGTTCGTCGACGAGCTGTCGAACTGGTATGTGCGCCGCAACCGCCGCCGCTTCTGGAAGGCCGAGAGCGACGGCGACAAGCGCGCCGCCTATCACACCCTCTACACCTGCCTCACCACGCTGACCCGGCTGATCGCGCCGTTCACGCCCTTCATGGCCGAGGAGCTCTATCGCAACCTGGAGGCGGCCCACAATCCGGCGGCGCCGGAAAGCGTCCATCTGGCCCTGTGGCCGGCGGTCGACGCGGCCCTGCTCAACGATGAGCTGATCCGCCAGACCGATCAGCTGATGCGGGTGGTGAGCCTGGGCCACGCCGCCC
>DASWWB010000293.1:0-3324 GCA_036406115.1 Herpetosiphonaceae bacterium | reverse complement strand
CCGGACCACCGCCCGCAGCCAACCGACGAGCAGCGCCGCCGCGCCGCCGCCATCCTGGCAGCGTTCCGGGCGTCGCCGGCGGCCCCGCCCGGCCGCGAGCTGCTTGACACGCTCGATCCCGAGCTGCTGGCCTGGCTGGCTGAAAGCCGCCAGCTCGTGCGGGTCGCCGCCGACATCTGGTTCCTGGCCGACACCTATCAGGCCATGCGCGGCTGGGTCGAAGGCGAGGTCGGCGGCGGCGGCAGCGTCACCCTCGCCGGGTTCCGCGACCGCTGGCAGACCACCCGCCGGTACGCCCAGGCCGTCCTCGAACACCTCGACGAGCAGCGGGTCACCAGGCGGGTCGGCGACGAGCGGGTGGCGTGGTAGCCGGGGGACCGAGGCGCGGCGCGGCGACACAGGCAGCCGCAAGGCTCATCCGACCAAACACTAGAGGAGCATTAGAACCGCCGAACCCCGCGCCCCGCGCCCTGGCTCCCGTGCGAAAGCGTGCTATGCTTTTACCGTGGCCATGCGCCCACCATCGCTGGAAAGGACAATTGCGTGAAGAAGAAATCGAATCTCAAGCAGCTGGGCAGCGTCCTGCTGATCAGCATGGCGGCGGGGGCCGGGGCGCGCTATGTCGCCAACAAAACCCGCTCCCAGGATCGCCAGCGTTTTGACTACGACACGCCCCAGGAGCTGATCGACTGGAAAATCGCCCGCACGATCGCCCTGCGCGTGGCCCAGTGGGAGCAGTATCCGGTCAAGGACCGCGCCGGCCGCCAGGCGCTCTACAACCGGCAGGTCGCCCAGAGCCAGCCGCTGATCGACCAATACCTGAGCGTCACGCTGCCCGAGGCGCTGTCGCGGGTCCATGTGGTGGACCGCCGCGAGTGGATCGAGGCCAACATCCGCTCGTTCACCCACCTGTTCAAGCCGATCGAGGAGCTGTACCGCAACGCCGCCCGCAAGGCCGGCCGCAACCCTCAGATCACCTCGATCAACCGCGCGGTCGTCGGCATGCAGGTCGGCGGGCTGATCGGCATCCTGGCGCGCAAGGTGCTGGGCCAGTATGACTTGAGCCTGCTGTCGCCCAAGGCCGAGCCGGGCTCGCTCTACTTCGTCGAGCCCAACATCAGCCTCATCCAAGAGAACCTCGGCGTCAACGCCGATGAGTTCCGGCTCTGGATCACGCTGCACGAAACCACCCACGCCTACGAGTTCGAGGCCTACCCCTGGGTCCGCGAGCACTTCCAGGGCCTGATCCGCCGCTACTTCTCCGAGATGGAGGGCCAGCTTGAGCAGATCCGCAACGGCATCGGCACCTATCTGAACCGGATCTTCCGCGGCAAGCAGGAGGGCGACTCGCACTGGATCGAGTCGGTCCTGACCCCGACCCAGCGCGCGGTGTTCAACGAATTGCAGGCGCTGATGTCGCTGGTCGAGGGCTACAGCAACCACATCATGAACGCTGTCGGCCGCGAGATCCTGCCGACCTTCGATCAGATCGAGAGCCGCATGCACCAGCGCAAGCAGAACCGCTCGCTGTTCGACGAGCTGTTCAACCGCGTCACCGGCATGCAGCTGAAGATGGAGCAGTACGAGCAGGGCGAGAAGTTCGTCAACGCCCTGGCGGCCCACGGCGGCAAAGAGCTGGCAGCCCGGGTCTGGGAGGGGCCGGAGATGCTGCCGACCCCCCAGGAGATCCGCAATCCGCAGCAGTGGATCGACCGGATCGAGGGCCGCGGCGAGGTCAGCCAGCACTAAATCCGGTGCGACGGCCTGGCGCCTGCTCCGCGCGGAGCGGGCGTCGCCGTTTTAGCGCCGATCGGTGGCACAGAGCTTGGCTTGCGGTGCGGGATCGCGCCGGGCAGCGCCGGCGCCGAAAGCGAGGGAACCGATGAATCACGACACGGATCAATGCGCGGCGATCAGCAAGGCGCTGGGCGCGCCCCAGCCGCTGACGGCGCTGTGGGAATACCTGCGCGGCCGCCGCCTGGCAGGATCCGCGCCCGCCGAGCTGCTGGCGGAGCTGGAGCGCGCCCGCGCCGCCTCCGCCCGCGCCGGCCGCCCCCAGGACGAGGATCTCATCCTGGAGGGCATGGATTTCCTGGTCGGCTGGTGCAGCCCGCGGCTGCGGCTTGACGAGGCGATGGGCGGGCCGAACCTCGAATCTTAGGCCCGGCGGATCACCAGGTTGCGCAGCCGCAGGGCGTACTCGACCGCCGACTGGAGGTTGGCGCGGGTCACCAGGTGCTTGAGATCGACGCCGAGCTGGACCATCGTCTGGGCGATCTCCGGGCTGATGCCGGCCAGGACGATCTTCGAACCGAGCAGCTGGGCGGCGCGGGCGGCCTGGAGCAGATAGTTGGCCACGCCGGTGTCCACGACCGGCACGCCGGTGATATCGATGATCACCACATCGGCGCTGTAGGCGCTCACGCCGTCGAGCACCGTCTCCATCAGCGCCGCCGCCCGGTCGGGATCGACCGCCCCGACCAGCGGCACCACCAGCACGCCCTCATGAATCGGGATGATCGGGATGGAGATCTCGCGGATGCGCGTGCTCTGCTCCTCGATAATCGCCTGGCTGGTCTGGATGAAGGCCTGGGCGACGCCGCGCGCCCCGGCGTAGATGATCCGGTGCATGCGCTCGAACCACCAGGCCAGGATCTCGGGCTGGTCGGTGAAGATGCGGCGGAACGCATCGCCCATCACATCGGTGGCGATCTGGAGCGCGATCAGGATATCGTCGATCTGGGCGCCCTGCTGGGCCCGCGCCGCGCCGACTTTGGCGAAGTAGCCGGCGAAGACCGTGTCAGTGCCGCCGGCGAGATCATCGCGGAACGCCGCGAAGCCCGGCTGCATCACCCGGTCGCGGACCTGGTCGCGGGTGAACGGCGCGTAGCTGGGCCGCTTGAGGGCGACCAGCCGGTCGGCGGCTTCGCCGACAAAGGCGTCGAGATTGGCCTGGAGCGCGTCAATCAATGGTTGCATGGCAGTTTTCCTGTGGCGAGAAACGGCGATGCCTCATTGTACCCACATCCGGCGGCCGTTTCCAGCGGGCGCTGCCGCCGTTCGGCCGGTCGGCGGTATGATAGTCCCGCCGCCGCGTTCGGCGGCTAGCGTGAAAGGAGCCGGTATGCCACCAGAGGTTCTGCCTGTCCCGCGCCCGGATTGGAGCCCGCTGCCCGACGAGGGCTGCCGCGGCGTCGAAGGCCGCGTGCTGCTGCGCCAGCCGCATCTCAGCCTCGCCATGCTCCGCTTCGCCCCCGGCGGCACCATCCACGAGCACGCCGCCGAGATCGAGATCGATGTGATTTGCCTGGAGGGCGAAGGGCT
>DASWWB010000292.1:0-3526 GCA_036406115.1 Herpetosiphonaceae bacterium | reverse complement strand
AGCATGGCGATCGGCGGCGGCGGCAGCTTCCCATCGATCATCGCCTGCAAATACTCAAGGCCGGACAGGGATTTGGCGGCCTGGGCGCCGATCAGCGGGTCCTGCCAGGTGGTGAGGCGGGTGCGCTCGGCCGGCTCGTGCGAAGGGGTGGAGGACATTGGAATCTCCTACAGGGAAATGATGCGCCCGCCGCGCCCCGCTGCTATGCTGGCGGCGGCGCGGCAGGCGCCCATTCTAACGCAAGGAGCAAGAGCCCCGATGGATGAAATCGACGAATCGATGGATGAGTCCGGCGAGCGGCAGTTTTCCTATCGCGCCAGCAAAGACGGCACCGTCTTCATCGCCTGGCATGGCAAAACCGTGACCATGCTCAAGGGCGAGGCGGCCCGGCGCTTGCTCGCCAAGGTCGAGGGCGCCGACGACGAGACCGCCGAGCTGGCGATGGCCAAGGCCACCGGCAACTTCAAGCGCGGCAACGAGCGGGTCGCCAAGCAGAAAAGCCGCCGCGGCTAGGCCTCGGGCAGGCGCCGCCACCAGACGCCGGTGCATTCGGGCAGGATGCGCAGCCCCTCGGCGGCGACGCGATCGGCCAGCTCGGCGCCGAAGAAGAAGCGCGTCAGCTCCTCGGCCTCGGCCAGCGACTCGAACTGGTAGTCGGTGCGGATGGGGGCGGATTGGAAGCCGGCCGCCTCCAGCGCGCCGAAATACTCCAGCAGATCGGTCGGCGGGCTGGGCGTCTCGTGGCCGGTGCCGAGCGTCTCCAGGATCACGATCAGCCCGCCGGGCTTGGTGACGCGCTCCATCTGGCCCAGGGCCGTGGCCAGCTCGTCGCGCCAGGTCTCGGGATGCCAGACCGCCATGTAGCAGATCGTCCAGCCGGCGATGGCGAGATCGGCGCTGTGGTCGGCGGCCGGCACCTTGCGATGATCGGCGACCGCCAGGCGCCAGTTCTCCAGGCCGGCGTCCTGCAAGCGGTGGCGGGCGACCGCCAGCATGGCCTCGGAGGTGTCGTAGGCCTCGATCAGCCGGACATGCGGCGCCAGCAGCATGGTCAGGCGGCCGGTGCCGGCGCCGAACTCGACCACCGTGCGGCCCTCCAGCGGCGTCAGGGCCTGGATGGCGCGCAGAATATTGCCCTCGTAATCCTCGCGGCCGACCAGCCGCTGGTACTGCTCCGCCTCATTGATGTAAATTGCGTCAAGCTCCGGCATCGCCCATCCTCCTATCTAGCGAAAAAACTTGAACGGCCCGCCCTCGCGGCTCACTTCGTCGTTGGCGGCGAAGCCGACGTGGACCTCGGGGATGGCCCGCGCCGGGTAGCCCTCGCGGGCCAGCGCGGCGGCCACCCGCTCGCGGATCGCGGCGCAAACCCCGCCGTCCCAGGCTTCGTCGAGCGCCGCCCGGTCGGCGAACATATATTTGACGGTTAGCAGGCCGGGATTGAGATCGTAGGCGCCGTAGATGAACTCATCGACCACCGGCGGCGCCAGATCGGCGTGGATGGCGTCGGTCAGCGCGGCGCTGATCGCGCAGTTGAGCTCGGCGGCCATAGCTACTCCTCGCGCGCCAGCATCCGCTCCAGATTGGCCTTGGCGGCGGGCCACTCGCTGTCGAGGATGCTGAAATAGACCGTGTCGCGGACCCGGCCGCTGTCGGTGATCATATGGCGGCGCAGCGTGCCCTCCTCCTGGCCGCCGATCCTGCCGATCGCCCGGCGCGAGCGCTCGTTGAGGGCGTCGGTCTTCAGCTCGACGCGGATGCAGCCGAGCGTCTCGAAGGCGTGGCGCAGCATCAGGTATTTGGCCTCGGTGTTGACAACGCTGCGCTGCCAGGGCCGGCCGACCCAGGTCCAGCCGATCTCGACCCGGCGGTTGCGGCGGTCGATGTTGCCGTAGCGGGTGCAGCCGGCGACCGCGCCGCCCGCCAGCTCGACGGTGGCGAACGGCAGCGAGACGCCGCGCGCCTGCTCGTCAAGCGCGGTCTCGACATAGGCCCGCAGCTGCTCGGGGGTGGTGATCACGGCGTTGGTCCAGCGCCACAAATCCTCGTCGAGGCCGATGGCGATGAGGCCGGGCAGATGATCGAGGCTCAGCGGCTCCAGCCGCACCGCGCGCCCCTCCAGCGCGAGCGGGGCGACGGCCATGGGTTCGGACATTGGCACCTCCTGCAAGGATCGGCGGACGGAGCCGCGGCGGATCCGGCTATTGTACGACGCCGCGCGCCGGACAGCCAGCGACAAAACGGCCGAGCCAATCCGCCAAGCAGGTCGGATTGGCCCGGATGCGCCCGCTAGCGGCCGGTGAAATCCCAGAGCAGCGTCGTCCCGTCGGCGCTGCTGGAGAGCAGCCGCGTGCCGTCCGGGTGCCAGGACAAGCCGCCGACAGTGTCGCTGTGGCCGTCGAGGCGCCACAATTGCTCGCCCGAGGCGGCGTCCCACACGCCGGCGCTGGCGTCGGATGAGCCGATCGCCAGCTTGGCGCCGTCCGGGCTCCAGGCGATCGCGGCGGTGTAGTCGCGCGGATGGCCGTCCGGCCGGCGGCCCAGCAGCACATCGATCTCGCGCGTGACGGCGATCTCGCGCAGCCGCTCGCCGGTCTCAGCATCCCACACGATCGCCAGGTTGTAGTCGTTGGCGGTGGCCAGCTTGGTCCCGTCCGGGCTCCAGGCGACATCATTGACCAACATGCCGGGCCCTTGGAATTCGCGCAGCAGGCTCCCGGTCGCGGCGTCCCAGATCTGCACCTGGCCGCGCTGGCCGCTGGTGGCGATTTTGGCGCCGTCCGGGCTCCAGGCCAGGCCCAGGCTGTCGGATTTGTCCTGCTCGCCGGTGACAATCACCAAATTCTCGGCGCCGCTGGCGGCATCATAGACCAACACGGAGTAGAACATCGTCGCCAGCTTGGCGCCGTCGGGGCTGAAGCGGATGCGGTTGCGAATCCCGCTCACCGTTCTGTCGTCGGCGCCCTCCGGCGGGTTCTGAAGCAGCCTGGCGCCGCTGACGGCGTCCCAGATCTCAACGCTGCCGGAGGAGACGGCGATGCGCGCGCCGGCCGCATCGTAGGTCAAATCATAGATTCGCCGGCTGCCGGCCTCGAAGGAGCGCAGCTCGGCGCCGGTGGCGGCGTCGAGGATGCGCACGGCGCCGCCGCTGTGGGTGAGAATCCGCGCGCCGTCGGGGCTGAACGAGGCGCCGCCGCCGACGCCGGACAGCATCATCCAGCCATCGAACGGCAGCGCGCGGATCCTGCCGGCCCGGGGCGGCTGGCGGAATGACAGCAATCCGCAGGCGCCGATCAGCAGCGCGGCGGCCGCCAGGCCCCAGGCCTTGCGCACCCGCCAGCGGGCGGGCGGCGCCTCGTCAGCCGACCACCAGGGCTCGCCGGCCGGCTCGCGGCGCAGGGCGGCAAAGCTCGCCAGCAGCGCCGCGATCATCGCGAGGTCGATCACCAGCCCCACGATCCCGAGCGGAGCGGCGAACGGCGCCGGCGGCAAGGCTTCGGCCAGCGGCACCTGGCGGCCCAGCAGC
>DASWWB010000291.1:0-3300 GCA_036406115.1 Herpetosiphonaceae bacterium | reverse complement strand
CTGGCGGGGCTGCGGGCGGCCTGGCCGGCGCTGGCGGTCGATGAGGAGGCGGTGCGCTTCGGCGCCGCGACCCACGACCTGGGCAAAACGCTCCATCCGGCGGAGCTGAACGGTCCCGGCCGGCGCCACGAGCGCGACGGGCCGGCGCTGCTGGAGCGGGAGGGCGTGGCGCCGGAGCTAGCGCGGTTCGCCCGCAGCCACGGCGCCTGGCAGACCGAGCCGGCGGCGCTCGAAGATCTCTTGGTCGCGCTGGCCGACGCCTGCTGGAAAGGCGCCCGCCGACAGGAGCTGGAGAGCGCCCTCGGCGAACTGATCGCCGCGCGGCTGGGGGCGGATCGCTGGGCGGTCTGGCTGGCGCTGGATGATCTGATCGAAAGCGTCGCCGCCGGGGCGGATCGGCGGCTGGCCTGGCACAATCAGTTTCCCATCGCGCCGCCCAGCTGATCGGCCCCGGCGGCGACGGTCAGTCGCGCGCCGCCAGCAGCAGCTTGATCCCGTGGCGCGGGCGCAGCGTGATCGACGGCTCCGGCTCGATCGGATGGCCTGGCAGCGAGCGCAGGGCGTAGCGCTGGGCGATCAGCGCCAGGATCAGCTGCGCCTCCATCAGCGCGAAATGATTGCCCATGCACATGCGCGGCCCGCCGCCGAACGGGAAGTAAGCGAAGGCCGGGCGGCCCGCCGAGCGCTCCGGGCTGAACCGCTCGGGATCGAAGACCTCGGGCTGATCCCAGAACTCGGGATGGCGGTGCGTCACGTAGGGCACGATCGAGATAATCGCCCGCTTGCTGACCCGGTAGCCGCGAATCTCATCATCTTGGGCCGCCTGGCGCACAAGCCCGTAGACCGGCGGGTAGAGGCGCATCGTCTCGTCGATGACCATGCGGGCGTAGGGCAGCTGCGGCAGATCATCGAGCGTCGGCGCGCGGCCGCCTAGGACCTGATCGACCTCGGCTTGGAGCCGGGCCTGGATCTCGGGGTGCTCCGCCAGGAGGTGGCAGGCCCAGGAAAGCGCCACGGCGGTGGTCTCGTGGCCGGCCAGCAGCAGCGTCGTCACCTCGTCGCGCAGCTGGAGATCGTTCATCATCTCGCCGGTGTCTTCGTCGCGGGCATCCATCAGCATCGCGAGCAGATCGCCGGCGCCCTGGCCCTGGCCGGCGCGGCGCTGGCGGATGATCTCGTACACAATCTCATCAAGCTCGCGCTTGCTGGCCATGAAGCGCCGGTTGCGGCCGGTCGGCACGCGCTCGGGAAGCGCCAGGGGATGATAGAAGCGATACATCACATGGTCGCGCAGCACCGCGAAGGGCCGGTCGATCCGATCGACCGAATCGCTGACATTGGCGCTGAATAGCGCCTCGCCGACAATCTCGATCGTCACCCGCATCATCTCGTGGGTCACATCGACCGGCGAGCCGGCGGCGGCGGCTGGGCGCCAGCGCTCGATCAGCTCGCCCGCCCGGCGCGCCATGATCTCGCCGAAGCCCATCAGCCGGGCGCGATGGAAGGCCGGCTGGGCCAGGCGCCGCTGGCGCAGCCAGGAATCGCCCTCCAGCGTCAGGATGCCGTCGCCCAGCACCGGCTTGACCGAGTTGACGAAAATGCCTTTGGGATAGGTTTTGGTGTTGCGGCGCAAAATATAGTCGATGTCGTCGGGGTGGCTGAACTGGTAGGAGACGATGCCCATGATCGTCCGCATGCGGACAATGTCGCCGTACTGGCGGCGCATCGCCATGGTGAATGCCAGCGGGTCGCGCTGGGCCTCGAAGTAGACGCCGATCATCGGATTGGCCGCGCGGGGTCCCGGCGCGCGCCGGGCGGCGCGGGGTGCGGTTGCGGTTGCCATCGGACACCTCGTTTCATCAAGACACTGCGTGAAATGTATCACATGATCTTGCGAGCTGTCTAGCGGCAAATACCTGCGGCGCCGGGACATGGGGAGGGGCGCTAAATGTCGAGCGAAATCGCCACGACATCGCCGTCGGCCAGCTGCTCCTTGGCGCGGATGCTAGCCTTGATCGGGACCAGATAGCGGCCGTCCTTGGGAATCAGCGAGGTCGTCCACTCGGTGGCGCCGATCCTGACCGTGACCGGGATCACACCCCAGCCGTAGGTCACGGCGCCGGCGATCGCCTTGATCTCGCCGCTCTGCTCGGCGGGAACCGACACGAAATACCAGGGCGCGGGGCCTTTCCAGAACCAAATCGGGCCGTCAAACTCGATATTCATCGTCATCTCCGTCAACATATCGCGCCGCCGCAGGGCCGCGCTGCCTGCCATGGCCCGATTATACGCCCTCGCCGCCGCACCGCTCTCATCCGCCCGAGCCCGGCGCGCAGCCGACGGCGCGAACACAGCGAGGCCGCCGGGGTCCGTTCCCCCCGGCGGCCTTGCGTTGATGGGCAGATGAGCGAGCCGGCGCGACAGCGGAGTCCGTTCACTCCGGCGGCGCGCTGGGACTCGCGGGCGTTTTAGTTTTCGAGGCGGCCCAGGGCGTCGGCGGACTCGTTGCGGAAGCGGTCCTTCAAGCCTTGGACCTGATTGGCGCCGACCTTGGTGAAGTACACCAGCTGGCCGTTGCTGTTGGTGCGGCCGCGCTCGGTGTAGATCGCCGAGATCAGCTCGCGGTCGGACATCTGGCTCACATCGCGGCCGCCGACAGCGTTGTTGATGACATTATTCTTGGGGCCGTGCTGGACCGACGTGGACCAGACGACATCGCGGAGCACCGCCGAGCGATCGTTGACATCGAGGCCGAGCGTATTGTTCAGCTTCTCGCGCAGCGGCTCGTAGTGAGTGCGCTCGGTGTAGGCGTGCTGGGCGTCGCGCATCGCGCCGGGATCCCGGGTGACAATCTCTTTCCACTTGGCGGTGAACTCGGCCGAGCCGGGGGTCATGCCCTGGAACTCGCTGGCGAACTGGCTCCCGTCTGAAGCCAGGAACTTGGCCACGTTGCCGCCGTTGGGCTTGCTGGTGAACTGGTACAGGCCGTAGGAGGCGCCGCCCGGATCGCCCTTGCCGGACGACACGGTGCCGGGGCCGCGGCCGCCGGTCTCGTAGCGCTCGGACAGCGAGCCGATCGAGCCGTTGCTGCCAGCGCCGCCGCCGCCGCCACCACCGCCACCGCCGCCGCCGGGCGGGGTGCCAAGCTTCGACCAGGTCTTGGGACCGACGATGCCATCGCTTTCGAGACCGTGGCTGGCCTGGAAGGCGCGGACCGCCGCGTCAGTGTTCGGCCCGAAGACGCCGTCGGCGGGCGGTTTCATGTAGCCGCCGGCGATCAGGCGCTCTTGCAGCTTCTTG
>DASWWB010000290.1:0-2043 GCA_036406115.1 Herpetosiphonaceae bacterium | reverse complement strand
AGGAGCTGGGCCTCGATGTGCTAGTCCACGGCGAGCCCGAGCGCAACGATATGGTCCAGTTTTTCGCCGAGCGGCTGGACGGCTGCCTTGTCACTAGGGCGGGCTGGGTCCAAAGCTACGGCTCGCGCTGCGTCCGGCCGCCGATCATTTTTGGCGACGTGGCCCGGCCCCGGCCGATGACGCTCGACGAGGCCGCCTACGCCCAATCCCTCACGGCGCGGCCGGTCAAGGGCATGCTGACCGGGCCGGTCACGATCTTGCGCTGGAGCTTCGTGCGCGACGATCTGAGCCCTGACCAGGTCGCGTACCAACTGGCGCTGGCGGTGCGCGACGAGGCCGCCGACCTGGAGCGGCTGGCCGGCCTGCGCGTCATCCAGATCGACGAGCCGGCTTTCCGCGAGGGGCTGCCGCTGCGGGCCGCTGAGCAGGCGGCCTACCTGGAGTGGGCGGGGCGGGCCTTCCGCGTCGCCAGCTCCGGCGTCGCGCCGGCGACCCAGATCCACACCCATATGTGCTACAGCGATTTCAGCGACATCATCGCGGCGATCGCCGGGCTGGACGCCGATGTGATCAGCATCGAGGACGCGCGCTCCGCCGGCGAGATGCTGCGGGTCCTGCGCGACTTCCGCTACCCGCTCCAGGTCGGCCCGGGCGTCTACGACATCCACAGCCCGAACGTGCCGACCGCCGCCGAGCTGGCGCGCAAGCTGGCGGCGACCCTCGACTGCCTGCCGCTCGAACAGGTCTGGGTCAATCCCGACTGCGGCCTGAAAACCCGGCGCTACGCCGAGGTCGAGCCGGCGCTGCGGGCGATGGTCGAGGCCGCCCGGCTGCTGCGCGCGGAGCGGGCCGGCCCGCCCGCCTAGGGAAGATTAAGCGGCGCGCCGCTCCAGGAAAGCCTGGAGCGGCGCGCGTGAAACGCAATCTGATCAGCGCCGGCCGGCGGCGGGAGTCGGATGGGCCAGCAGGAAGGCGGCGGCGCCCGCCACGGGAACAAACAAAATCAGCAGCGCCCAGACCAGCCGCAGCCCTCCCGCCAGCTCCTCCCGCCCCAGGCGCCGCAGCGCCGCCACGGCCAGCGCCAGCCAGGCGCCCAGCAGCGCGAGATTGACAAGCTGGGCCGCCAGCAGGCCCAGGTGAAGCGCCAGAACACTCATCGCATCATTCCTCCGTCACAAAACAATCCTTTCCCCTACGCAGGGCTGATTCGCCCGTTGCGCGCCGGGCCGCGAATCGCTGAGCCAAACGGCGGCGTTTCCGCGTACCCCGGGACAGATCGAAACGCGGCGCAGCGGCGTCGCGCAAGCAGTGAAAGGATTCCTATGCGTTCCAGATCCGCCCCGCCCGCGCTCCGGAAGTTCGGCTTTGCGTGCATGGCCGTCTTCGGCGGCCTCCTGTTCGTCCTCACCCTCCGGGAATACTTCGTCGGGCGCGCGCTGATGGGAGACGGGCAGCTCACCAATGGGGTGATGATTGGCCGGGCGGGCGGCATCGGCCGCGTGTTCGCCTACACCTTCGCCGTGCCGGGCGCCGACGGCAGATCGCACACCTTCGCGGGAGAGGTGAGCGTCTCGGGCAGGGAGTACAATCGGGCGCTGCGGGCGAAGACAGTCACCGTGCGCTACTTGACGCGCGACCCGAACGTCTCGCGGGTGATTGATTTCTGGAGCCCGTTCCCGCTGGGTTTCGCGGTGGGATGCTGCGGCGGCGGGGGGCTGCTCGTCGTCGTCGGGGTGCGGGGCTGGCGGGATGTGGCTAGGGCAACCCGCCGCTGACGCAAAGGCGCAGAGCGGAAACGGCGCCGCCGCCCCTGAAGCTTCCCGCCGGCCTGCGGACGCCGGCTGAGTCCAATCAGCATGCCCCCGAGCGCGACGATGTGATCAACGCCTTCGCGCTGGCTTTGCGGGGATGGGGATGGGGGGATGGCCCTGGAGCGCGCTGTGCCGGACCGCGCGTCAGCCGGCTTGGCGCCAGCGCTTGAGCGCTGCCAGCGCCAGCCCGTAGCGGGCGGCCTCGGCCCTGCCGGCGGCCAGCCCCGCGTCG
>DASWWB010000289.1:0-3367 GCA_036406115.1 Herpetosiphonaceae bacterium | reverse complement strand
CGCCGCCGGCCTGGCGCTGCTCGGCGCCCCCGGGGAGGCTCCGGGCGCAAGCCCCGCCGATCCGCTGTCCGCCGCCGGCGGCTTTTTCCCCGAAAACTGCTGGCGGGTCTATCTGACCCAGGCCCGGGCCTTCGAGGCGTTGGGCCGCGCCGGCGAGGCCGACGCCGCCTACCGCCGCGCGATGGCGACGGTCGAGGCCATGCGCGATCGGCTGCGCTCCGATCAGTGGCAGGTCGCGGCGCTCCAGGACAAGCTCGATGTCTATCAGTGCTACATCCATTTCCTCTACCACGCCGACCAAGCCGCCAACGCGCCGGCGATCCTGGCCCTCGCCGAGCAGCTGAAGTCGCGGGCCTTCCTGGATTTGCTGGAGAGCGCCAGGCTGGAGCTTGACGATCTGGCCCCGGCGGAGCTGCGCGCCAAGCGCCAGGCGCTGCTGGCCCGCTTCTCGGCCGCCAACACCGCGATCGCCCAGGAGCTGCGCAAGGCGCCCCACGACGAGGCGCGGGTCGCCAAGCTGCTGGCCGCCCAGCAGACCCTGGCCGGCGAGTGGCGCGAGCTGCAAAGCGCGATCAACGACGCTGTCGCCGACCGGGCCGGCGAGCTGAACCCGCCGCCGCTCGACCTGGCCGCCGCCCGCGCCCTGCTGGCCGCCGAGCCGGACCTGGTGGCGCTCTCGTATGTGGTCGGCGACGATCAGTCCTATCTGGTGGTGGCCGACGCCGGCGGCGAGTCGGTCTACGAGCTGCCGGGCCGGGCGGCGCTGGAGTTCGCGGTCGGCAGATTGGTCTGGTACGCCCAGAAGGTGCCGCTGCGCTTCGCCGAGTTCGTCGCCGCCAACCGGGCCGCCGTGGCGGCGACGCTGGGGCCGGCCCTGGCCGACGGGCTGCTGGCGCGGCTGGCGGGCAAGCGCGCGCTCATCCTGCCCGATGGGATGCTCTGCTATCTGCCGTTCGAGCTGCTGCTGGCCCGCGACCCGGTCGACGCCGCCGGCCAGCCGATTGACCCGGCGACCTATCGCGCCTCCGGCCCCGACAAGCCCAAGCACCCCGACGAGCTGGGCCGCGATCTGCTGCCGTTCTACCTGCTCAGCCACTGCCCGGTCTCCTACGCCCAGTCGCTCAGCGTCTGGCAGATGCTGCAGGGCCAGCGCCCGCAGCCGGCGGCGGACGGATCGGCCTATCGGGCGCTCGGCGTCTACTCCGTGAACTACGCTGTCGAGTCGCCCAAGGGCCCCGGCCATCAGCGCGCCCAGGAGCTGGGCATCGCCTACGTCGATCTGCCCCAGACCGCGCGGATCGCCCGCGTGCTCAAGGCTCTGGACAGCGCCGGCGAGGCCGAGGAGGTGCTGGCCCTGGCCGCCTGGGACGAGAACCGCGCCCCCTGGCCGCTGGAGCGCCAGTCCAACGAGGGCAATTTCAAGCGGCTGCTGGAGCAGCACAGCGCCCGCTACCTGATTTTCGCCGGCCACGGTGTGTTCAATGACAAATATCCGAGCTTCTCGGGCCTGGTCTTCAACCTAGCGACGCCCGGCGCCCCCGAGGCGGGTGCCACCGCCAGCGAGCAGCCCCAGGACGGCTTCTTCGGCCTCAACGATCTGTTCGGCCTGCGCATGCGCGGCACCGAGCTGACGTTCCTCGCGGCCTGCCAGGGCGGGCTCGGCATGCTGTCGCGCGGCGAGGGTGTCAACGCGGTCACTCGCGGCCTGATGTACCGCGGCAGCCCCAGCGTGGTCGCCAGCCTCTGGTGCGTCGATGTGCTGGCCACCATGGATTTGGTCGAGGGCTTTTTCGCCGAGCTGGGCGCCGCGCCCGAGGCCGACAAGGCCCAGCTGCTCCAGGCCGCCAAGCGCAAGCTCGCCGATCAGCCGGACCAGCCCCAGCGCGCCCATCCGTTTTACTGGGCGCCCTTCGTGCTGATGGGGAGGCGCTAGCGCCGCGCGGGCGCTCCCTGCGGGAGGGGCTTTGCGCTTAGCGCTTGGTTTTTGCCCCTGCCGGGGCGGGGATTAGCGCTGCCTCGCGGGGATTTTGCCCTTGCCAGGGCGGGGATTTGCGCATGGCGCTTGGTTTTTGCCCCTGCCGGGGCGGGGGATCGCCCTCCCCCGCCTCCCTTGCGGGAGGAGCGGTGCCTAAAGGGCGCCCCGGCATGCCCCCTTGCATCCCCCAAAGGCCGAATTTGGGCGTTCTGCATGTTCGGGCGCACAGGGCCGTCGCAGCACGGCCGCCGGTTGCTTTTAGTGGTGAGGGTGAGATTATTTCCGTAGTTGCTTAGGGCTTGGGGGGCGCGCACAGGGCCGTCGCAGCGCGGCCATCGTCTTAAACTGGTGGGGCTGGTGAGATAGTCACCGAGCGGCTTGACGCCTGGCGGCAATCTCCCCGGAGGCGGCACGCTCGTCGCCGCCCCGCAAGCCATGGTACCCACCGACCAACCAAAAACCAACGCCTAATCGCGTATCATCGGGGGTGCAGGGGGCAACGCCCCTTGCGCTCCTCCCGCAGGGAGGCGGGGGAGGGCGATCCCCCCGCCGCCAGGCGAAAACCCCCCTGAGGGCCCAGGGTGATCATCAAAGGAGGAACAGCCTATGAAAACCATCATGCTCGCCGTCGGCATCAGCGACTACGCGAATCCGCAAATCGACGACCTGACTGTCTGCCACGACGACGCCCGCCGCATGGTCGAGGCCTGGCAGGCCGCTGCCGGCGGCGAGTTCGCCAGCAAGCTGATCGTCAACGCCGAGGCCACCAAACAGGGCATCGAGGCCGGCGTCCGCTGGCTGGCCGAGACCGCCGGGCCGGGCGATCTGGCCCTGTTCTACTACTCCGGCCACGGCGCCTCGTTCGACGACGACAGCGGCGACGAGAAGGACAACAAAGACGAGTTCCTCTGCCCCCACGACTGCGGCCTGGAGCAGGGCTACGGCTCGTTCATCCGCGACGACGAGCTCAAGCAGTGGCTGGCGGCCGTCGGCGCCAAGACCGACCGCGTGGTCCTGATTTTCGACGCCTGCCACAGCGGCACCGCCAACGCGGCGCCGGTCGAGGCCACCGCCAAGGAGCTGCCGACCGACCTCGTAGCTGGCCTGCTGGCCGGCGCCGCGCCGCCCCCCGCGCCGCCCGTCGATCCCAGCCTGGTCGCCAATCAGATCCTGCTGGCCGGCTGCGAGGACTACCAGCAGTCTTTCATCCTCAACGGCCACGATCACTCGCTGTTCACCGCGGCGCTGCTGGCCGCGCTGGAGGACTCGTCGGTCACGACGATCCAGGGGCTGTTCCGGGCCGCCGCCGCCGCCGCCCAGGAGCAGGCCGACATGGCTAATATCAACCAGAGCCCCAAGCTCTCCGACGGCGCCCCCGGCGAGGTGGCGTTC
>DASWWB010000288.1:0-5671 GCA_036406115.1 Herpetosiphonaceae bacterium | reverse complement strand
AGCCAGCCTAGCGCCCGTTCGCGCGGACATCCTCGGGCCCTTCGATCCAGGCGAAACCCAGCCAACCCTGATGCACGACCAGCGGCAGCTCCTCGCCCGCGAGCAGCATCCCCGGCATGGTGAAGGGCGGCGCGGCGGGATCCCAGTGCGTCACCGTGATCCGCGCCGCCCTTTTCCCCCTCGGGTGCGATTCGAGGACCCGGGCGGTATACGCCAGCGGGGGAGATTGATCGAAGCGCATGTTGGCGACGGCGAGCGGCAAATGGCCGGTCACCACGCAGCCCAGCATGATCACGACCCCGAACCAGACCCGCGTCTCCTCGCTGCGCAGGACGCGCAGGCTGAGCCAGATCATGGCCGCCGCGTAGGCCGCCCCGAGCAGCGAGCCGAGAATGGGGAGGCCATCGCCTACATGCGTCCCCGCCGGGACATAGCCGTAGTAGAGCCCCAAAGCCGGGACGGGGCCAAGCAGAAGGGCGGGCAGCGCCACCGCCGGGGCGGGCGGCTCGCGCAGGAAGCTGATCGAAAAGGGCATGGCGTCCTCGCATCTGGGCGCTGCCGGCAAAACCAGGCAGCGCAGGGCTCGCGCTCCCGGCCCGAAGCGGCCTAGCTCTCCATCAGCTCGGCGGCGGCGCCGAAGCGCTCGCGCAGAAACAGACGCAGCGGAAGAATCTGCGCCGGCGCGAAGGCCCGCTTCGGCAGCACCATATGCTGCTTTTTATCGATAAACAGCACGAACGAGTCAGGGGTTTCCGCCACCGAGGCGTAGCCGGACCAGGGCGAACTCAGGACCTGCCCCCTCTCGCGCAGCTTCAGCGCCCCGGCGGTCAGCGCCACATCGGTCGGCTCGGCGGCCGGGCCGAGATCGAAGCCCAGCATCGGCCAGAAGCGATCGGACATGCTCGCGGCGAGGATCGGCACCATCAGCGCCATCCCGGCCAGCTTGAGCAGCGACGACGATTGCGTGGAGAAGATGACGAACAGAATCAAACCGCCGAAGATCAGCCCGGTCAGGCCGTTCATCAGCTTGGGGATCAGGCGCCGTCGGTAATTCACCCGGGCGGCCTCGAAGCCGTCGGAGCGCCGCCAGCTGAATCTGCCGGAAAACAACGTCGTGTCGGAATCCATCAATTGCTCCTTTCGCGTCAACTCTCGGGGAGGGCGGCCAGTATAGCACAGCGGGCGCGGCCTCGACACTGGCCGGGCTCGCTGCTATAATGGCCCGTATCCGCCCCGGATGCGAATCACGCCCGTCGCCAAGGAGAGCATTCTATGCGCGCGTTTCGCTGCCTGATCCTGCTGGCGCTGGCGCTCGGCGCCGCCGCCTGCGGGCGCCCTCTGGGCACCGCCGGCCAGCCGCCCCCAGCGCGCCAGCCGATCCGCATCGCCTCCAAAGATTTCCCCGAGCAATACCTGCTCGGCCAGATGTACGCCCTGCTGCTTGAGGCCGCCGGCCTGCCGGTCGAGCTGCGGACGGGCCTGGGCGACACGCCGGCCCTGCACGCCGAGCTCACGCAGGGCACGCTTGATCTCTACCCCGAATACACCGGCACCGCGCTCCAGCATGTGCTCCTGCTGCCAGGCGACACCGATCCCGACCACGTCTACGCCACCGTCGCCCAGCGCTACCGCGAACAGTTCAAGCTGGTCTGGCTCGACCGGGCGCCGATGAACAACACCTATGTCCTGGCGCTCGCCAGCGAACAGGCGGCTAAATTCAACCTGGCGACCATCTCGGACCTGGCGGCGCGGGCCAGCCAGTTCACCCTCAGCGGCCCGTCCAATTTCGCCACCAGGGCCGACGGGCTGCCGGGCCTGGAGCGGGCCTACGGCTTTCGCTTCAAGCGCTTCATCGGCTTCGAGTCGGGCTTGCGCTACAAATCGTTGGTCGACGGGCAGAGCGATGTGATCGTCGCCTACGGCACCGACCCCGAAATCGCGCAGCTCAGACTGGTCTCGCTGCGCGACGATCGCGGGTTCTTCCCGCCCTATCAGGTGGCGCCGGTCGTCCGCCTCGCGGTTCTAGAGGCCTATCCGCAGCTCGCCGGCCCGCTCAACCGGCTGGCGCCGCTGCTGACCGACGACACCATGCGGCGGCTGAACAATGAAGTGAGCGGCAAAAAGCGCGAGCCGCGGGAGGTCGCGCGCGAGTTTTTGATCAGCCAGGGGCTGCTTGAGCCACAGCGCTAAGAAAGGAAAGCCGGCGATGCGGCGATTGCGCGGCGCGCGGGCGCGCCTGGTGATGTTGATTGTCGGCAACGCGGCGCTGCTGGTCATGTTCCTGGCCAGCGTGGTGGTGGCGGCGCTCGGCCGCGCCCAGGCCAGCGGCCTCGCGACCGCCGCCGCCAGCCTTGAAGCCCAAGGCCAGACCTACCTGCGGCTGCTTGTCGACCAGAACGCCACCGTCAACAACCGCGAGCTGATCGCCGACGCCCTGGCCGGCGCCCAGCTCGCCAGGCTCGCCGCCAGCGCCGACGCTGCGCGGCTTGGCGATCCGGCGTTCCGCTTCCAGGCGATCGCCGGCGGCCAGCAGGCCGCGCTTCCCGGCGCCGCGACGACCATCTACCTGCCGGCTGGCGTCTCGCCGGAGGCCGCGAGGGCCGATCTGCGCAGCGGGGCGCTGCTCGACCTGGCGCTGCCGACCCAGCATGAGAGCGTGCGCAACATCACCGCCATCAGCTATGTCGGCGCCAGCGGCCTCATCCAAACCTATCCCGCGATCGATCTCAGCAGCGAGCGCCCGCCCCACGGCGCCGAGCTGCTGGGGCGGCTGGCGCCCGGCCGGTCGGTGCCGGTCTGGCTCGATCCATGGCCGGAGCCCGGCAGCCCCGAGCCGGCTGTCTCGCTGGCGACGCCGGTCCTCGGCGCGGACGGCGAGCTGCGCGGCGCGATCGTGATCGATATTTCGCTGGCCTTCGTCGCCCGCAACCTCGAGACACTGCTGCCGACCGCCCACAGCGCGGCCTTCTTGCTCGATCAGCGCCGGACGCTGCTGGCAGCCACGCCGGAGGCCCTGCGACACCTGGCGCCGGCCGGCGCCGATCCCGGCGCCGCGCTGACCCTCGCCGCCACCGACAGCCCGTCGCTCGGACAGGCGCTCCAGGCGATGTTCGTTAATCCCGAGCAGGCGCCCCGGCTGCGGGTGCGAGTCGAGCCGGTCATGCTCGGCGGCCGGCGGTTTTTCCTGGCCTACGCGCCGCTGCCCGAGCCCGGCTGGGCGCTGGGCCTGCTGACGCCGAGCGACGAGCTGACCGGCAGCGCCGCCGATGTCGAGGCCGCGATCGTCAGCACCACGGCCTCGGTGGTGCCGACGCTGCTGGGCAGCGCGCTGGCCGTGCTGCTGCTCAGCCTGGCTGCCTCGCTCTACGCCACCCGTCGCCTGCTGGCGCCGATCGCCGATCTGCTGCGCGGCACCCAGGCGGTGGCCGCCGGCGATCTCTCGGTCACCATCCCCGTCGCCGGCGACGAGGAGTTCGGCGCGCTCGCCAGCTCCTTCAATCAAATGACCGCCGAGCTGGCCGGGTCGCGCCGCCAGCTCGAGGGGTGGAATCAGGAATTGGAGCGCCAGGTCCATGACCGCACCGCCGAGCTTGAGCAGGCCAGCAAGGCCGCCGAGCAGGCCCAGCACGTCGCCGAGGACGCCAATCTGATGAAAAGCCGCTTCCTGGCGACGATGAGCCACGAGCTGCGGACGCCGCTCAACGCGATCATCAATTTCACCAGTTTCCTGCCGCGCTACGGCGAGTTCAACGAGCGCCAAAGCGATTTGCAGCAGCGCGTCGTCAGCAACGCCCGCCACCTGCTGGGCTTGATCAACGATATCCTCGATCTCTCCAAGATCGAATCCGGCCGCATGGAGCTGCACCGCGAGCCGATGAATCTCCATCACATTCTCTATGGCGTTATGTCAACGGCGACAGTCCTGACGCGGGAGAAGGGCCTGTCGCTCACGCTTGAGGCGCCGGAGCAGCTGCCGCCGGTCAGCGTCGACGCCGGCCGCATCCGCCAGGTGCTGCTGAACCTGCTGGCCAACGCCGCCAAATTCACCCAGCAGGGCGGGATCACGGTGCGGGTCAGCGTCGGCGAGGAACTGCTGGTGGCGGTCGCCGATACCGGCATTGGCGTCGCGCCCGAGCATTTCGACCTGATCTTCGGCGAGTTCCAGCAAGTCCAGAATGATCTGACCCGCTCCTACGAGGGGACCGGGCTGGGCCTGCCGATCAGCAAGCGGCTGGTCGAGATGCACGGCGGCCGCATGTGGCTCGAAAGCCAGCCCGGCGCCGGCTCGACCTTCTCCTTCACGCTGCCCCTCTTGCCGCCAGCCGCCCCGCCGCCCAGCGCCCCGGCCGAGGCTGATGAGCCCGCGCCCGCCGCCGCGCCCTCCGCCGACCCCAATCGCCCGGACATCGCGGTGATCGACGACGACGCCGACGCCCGCCATGCCTTCGAGGTGATTCTGGGCGAGGCCGGCTACCGGGTGCGCAGCATCGGCCAGAGCCCGCAGGCGATCGCCGAGCTGCGGGCCGCCCCGCCGCGGCTGATCATTCTCGACCTGCTGATGCCCCAGATGAGCGGCTGGGAAGTGCTGGCGGCGCTCCGCGAGCAGCCGGAGCTGGCCAGCCTGCCAGTGGTGATCTGCTCGATCCACGACCAAACGACACTACGCGGCATGTTCGGCGTCCAGGCCCATCTGGTGAAGCCGGTGCCCGAGCCGGCGCTGCTTGACGAAATCAAGCGCTGGATCCGCCCCGCCGCCACCGTGCTGGTGGCCGACGATGACAGCGGCTCGCGCGGCGTGGTCCGCCACAGCCTGAGCGAGCGCGGCTACCGCGTGCTGGAGGCGGCCGACGGCGCCGGGGCGCTCGCGCTGATCCCCGCCGCCCGGCCGGATCTTGTCATTCTCGACCTGCTGATGCCTGGGACCGACGGCTTCGCGGTGCTGGAAGCGCTGCGCGCCAATCCCGAGACCGTCGCCATCCCCGTCATTATCCTCAGCGCCAAGGACCTGAGCGCCGCCGAGCGCCAGTGGCTGGCCGAGCGCTCGCAGCGCTTTTTCGAGAAAAGCCAGCTGTCCAGCGCCTCGTTCCTGAGCCATATCGATCAGTTGCTGCACCGAGGAGGCCACGATGAGCCCGCTCCCAGCTGAGGCGACCGTGCTGGTGGTCGAGGATCAGCCCGACAATCTGCTGGTGGCTGAGATTTTGCTGCGCGAAGACGTGGGGGTCAGGGAGTGCCTGGGCGCCAGGTCGGCTGACGCGGCCTTCGCGCTGGCGGCGACCGCGCCGCCGATCGACTTGGTCTTGCTCGATCTCCAGATGCCCGGCGAGGACGGCTTCACCGCGCTGGGCCGCCTCCGCCGCGACCCGCGCTTCGGCCAAGCCAGGATCATCGCCCTCACGGCGCTGGTGATGGCCAGCGATGTCGAGCGGGCGCGCCGGGCCGGCTTCGAGGGCTTCATCGGCAAGCCAATCGACATCGACCGCTTCCCCGGCCAGATTCGCCGCGCGCTGGCCGGCGAGCCTGTCTGGGAGCCCCAGTAGCGCCGGGAGGACGGATGGGCGCCGGCTGCGAATGCAGAATGCCGCCAACCACGAGCGCCAAACTTGGGGCGCCGCCGCAGCCGGTCTCGCCCGCCTGCGCGAGGGCGCGATGAGCCGCCGGCCGGAGCTGG
>DASWWB010000287.1:0-1604 GCA_036406115.1 Herpetosiphonaceae bacterium | reverse complement strand
TATGACGTGCGCTGGCTCATGGCGGTGATGAGTCATCACGATGAGCTGGCCCTAGTGGCCGAGGCTGCCCAGCCCACGGTCGTCCATCCCGAGCTTGCGGCGGTGGCCATGACCGTGCTGGAGACCACCACGGCAACGGTGGCGGAGCTGGGAGGGTGGCTCGCCCAGTGGCGGAACGACCCGTAGCGCGCCGCTAGTCGGACCTGGAGACACGGTCAGCGGTAGCGGCCTGCTGACGCTGTGCCTGAAGCCGACGAAACCCGTAGGGCGTCACACCGCGCGGTTTGATGATCGACAGGGCGGTGGTGACGAGGAGCGCCAGCAGTGCCGCTCCGGCGTCAACCGTGATCTGGATGCGGACCGCGCGCAGATCCCCGTTGGCAAGCGGCGCGGTGGCGGCTGCGCGGGCCACATCAGCGATCGGCTGGGTATGAATGAACAGGATGATCGTCGCGAGGACAGTAATGATGAGCTTGATCACCACCCAGTAGTGGCGAACGAGTCCCCACGTGGTGCCGAGTGATTGGATGATGCCCGTGACCAAGGACGCCAGGCACAGCGGGACAATCACGACGCTCGTGCTGATCTCCATGGCGAGATAGACCGCCTGAACACGAAGCGGATCAGGGGTGGTCAGCCCGACGATGCCAAGCACCAGAAACATGGTTACCGCGCCCATCCAGCCAACTGAGGCCGCTACATGGATGATCAGGGCGAGGTTGCGCAGGAGAGGGGGCATCATCATGGCGTTGGAACCTCGTGGGTCGCCGGCATACCATGGCCGCGAAACCCACCCCCCACCAGGTGGATACCGCCAAAGATGAGCACGGCCAGCACGGCCAGCAGGCCAACGATCTTGACCCACCGAGGCATTGGCGGGGGGCTCTGATCAGGGTGGTCAGGATGCGGGGACATAGGGATCCTCCTTCCAGGTACCATCCGATATACGCACACCCTACCCGCCAACCGAGCGTCTGTGAAGCACGTGGCGACGCCGCGTGTCCATTTCTGAACAGGATGACGGCGCTGTTCAGAGAAATCACCACGTTCCAGCGCGCGTCTGGAGGAGCCATGCCGAAACCCGATCGCCGGACCCAGCGCACCCGCGACGCGCTCCAGCAGGCGCTGATTGCACTGATGCAGGAGCGCAGCTATGACACCATCACCATTCAGGACATTACGGAGCGGGCGAATGTTGGCCGCACCACCTTGTATTTGCACTATGCCGATAAAGATGCCCTGTTGCTCAGCTGTCATGAAGTGATCGTGCAGGCCGTGCATCGCGGCCCGCGCTATCCAGCAACCCGCGAGGCCCTCTTGGCACCCGAACCGCCGCCGGGTCTGGTGTCGGCCTATGAGCATCTGACGGCCATGCGCGCCGTTGTCTATCCCCTGTTCCAGAGCGCCGATGGTGGGCTACTCCTGCGGCGTCTCCGGGATTGGCTCGCCCATGATATTCACACGACGATTCAGGCGGCCTTCCCTGAGCATGTCCCCACCCTGCCCCTTGACCTCCTGGCGACCGCGCTGGCAGGAGCCCAGCTTTCGCTCGCCCAGTGGTGGGTGGAGCAACGACGCGCCGAGTCGCCGGCCACGGTGGCACT
>DASWWB010000286.1:0-1917 GCA_036406115.1 Herpetosiphonaceae bacterium | reverse complement strand
ACTGCGAGCGCCACCGCCCCGCCGCCCGCCCCTGCCGTCCGCCTGAATGAGTTCCGCGCCAACCCGGCGCCAGGCGGCCAAGAGTTTATCGAGCTGCATAACGCCGGCGGCGCGGCGCTCGATCTTGGCGGCTGGCGGCTTGACGACGCCGAGGGCGGCGGCGCGCCCCACGCCATCCCCGCCGGGACAATCCTGCCGTCGGGCGGGTTCTGGGTCTGGATGATCCCCGGCGCCTATCTCAACAACAGCGGCGACGAGGTGCGGCTGTTCGATCCCGCCGGCCGGCTCGCTGACAGCGCGGCCTTCGCCAACGCGCCGCTCGATCGCTCGACCAGCCGCCTGCCGGACGGCGACGGGCCGTGGGCCGACGGTACGCCGCCCACGCCCGGCCAGCCCAACCAGGCCGCGCCGCCCGCAACGCCGACGGCCACGCCAGGCCCGTCGCTGCGAGTCGCGCTCAACGAATACCTGGCGGCGCCGCCGGCCGGCGAGCGCGAGTTCGTCGAGGTGATCAGCCTGGAGCCGGCGCCGGTTGATCTCAGCGGCTGGAAAGTGCGCGATGCGAGCGGCGCGACCCGCTCCTTCACCGCGACCGCGCAGCCCGGCCAGCCCCACGCCCTGCTGATCGCCAGCGGGTTTCTCAACAACGGCGCCGAGACGATCACGCTGATCGATCCGCTCGGGCGCCCCACCGATGCGATCAGCTACACCGCCGCCGTCGCCGGCCGCTCGGCCAGCCGCCTGCCTGACGGCGACGGGCCGTGGGCCGACGGCACGCCGCCCACGCCCGGCCAGCCCAATCAGGCCGCGCCGCCGCAACCCGACACCGCAATCAGGCTCAACGAGGCGCTGCCGCGACCGGACGCCGGCGGGCAGGAGTTCGTCGAGATCGTCAACCTGGACGCCGAAGCCGCCGATCTGCGCGGCTGGAAGGTGAGGGACGCGGGCGGCGCCACCCGCGCCTTCACCCTGACCGAGCTGCTGCCCGGCCAATTCCACGCCCTCCGGTTCGGCGCCGGGCTGCTCAACGACACCGGCGACACGATCGAACTGCTGGACAGCGGCGGCGCCATCGTTGAGCAGATGAGCTACGGCGCGACGCGGCCGGGCCGCTCGCTCAGCCGCCTGCCCGACGGCGTCGGCGAATGGGTGGACGGCGCGCCGCCCACGCCCGACGCCGCCAACCAGCCGCCGCCAGTCGCCCGCGTGGCGCTCAACGAGTACCTGGCCCAGCCGGCGGCCGGCGGACAGGAGTTCGTCGAGATCGTCAACCTGGGCGCCGAGCCGGTCGATCTGCGCGGCTGGCGGATCCGCGACTCCGCCAGCCACACCCAGGCCTTCACGATCAGCGCGGTGCCGCCGGGCGGCTTCCACGCGCTGCGCTTCGGCGGCGGGCTGCTCAACAACGACGCCGACAGCATCTCGCTGCTGGATCCCGAGGGCGCGGTGCTTGAGACTGTCGCCTACACCGCCACCAGTCTCAATCGCTCGGCCAGCCGCCTGCCCGACGGCAGCGGCGCCTGGATCGATGGAACGCCGCCCACGCCCGGCGCCGCCAATCAGCCCCCGGCGCCGCCCACGCCGCCCGCCGCCGCGAGGCTCAGGCTTAACGAGCTGGCGCCGCATCCTGCCGCCGGCGGGCGCGAGTTCGCCGAAGTGATCAATCTGGGCGCCGATCCAGTCGATCTGCGCGGCTGGAAACTGCGCGATGCCAGCGGCGCCACCCGCTCCTTCACCCTGACCGAGCTGCCGGCGGGCGGCATCCACGCGCTCTGGTTCGGCAGCGGCTTCCTCAACGATGGCCGCGAGCGGGTCGAGCTGCTCGATCCGGCAGGCGCTCCGGTTGATGCCGCCGAATACGACGGCGTCGCCCAAAGCTTTTCGGCCAGCCGCCTGCCCGACGGCGTCGGCGAATGG
>DASWWB010000285.1:0-5225 GCA_036406115.1 Herpetosiphonaceae bacterium | reverse complement strand
GGGCGCGCTTCGCCGTCGGCTCGGCGCGGCGGCTGCCGGTCGCGCCGGGCGGCTTCGACGCCTGCCGGGCCGAGCGGCTGCTGCTGCACCTTGACGATCCGCCGGCGGCGCTGGCCGAGATGCGCCGCGCGCTCAAGCCGGGCGGCAGGCTGGTGGTGTTCGACCTGGACTGGGAGGGCGTGGCGATCGACCATCCCGACCGCGCGCTAACCCGCCGCCTGCTCCAGCTGATCTGCGACCGCCACCGCCACCCCTGGCTGGGCCGCCAGCTGCCCCGGCTGCTGCGCGACGCCGGCTTCGGCCAGGTCGGCGCCGTGCCGCACGCGATCGTCGCCGACTTCCCGTTTTTCCAGCGGATCTGCAAAGACACGCTGGCGCGGGCCGCCGCGCTGGGCGTGGCCGACTGGGGCGCGCTGCGGGAGTGGGAAGCCTATTTGGCGGCCGAGGCGCGGGCCGGGCGCTTTTTTGCGGTGTTCAGCGGGTTCGCCGCCTACGGCCGCAGCGAGGGCTGACGGTGCGGCGGGCGACGGGGACTGGGGATTGGGGATCGGGGACTGGCGGACCGCGTCCTTTAGCGAGCAGTCCCCGATCCCCAGCGAGCAGTGCGAGTGCCGTCCCCAGTCCCCAGCGAGCAGCGCTAGCGCAGTCCCCGCCCCGAGCTACGCCCGCCGCACCTCGGAGATGCCGGCGTTGCTGAGATTGCGCCGCACGACCTGCCAGCCGGGCTGCCAGGCCAGGTAGCGCAGCAGCACGCCCAGGAAGCCGCGATGGGCGATGATGGCGATCTTGTCCTCGGGCTGCCACTCGGCGCTGATCGCGCTCCAGACCTTGGTGACGCGGCGGTAGGCGGTCCACAGCGTCTCGCCCTCGCGCACGCGGCGCGCGATCGCCTGGTGGATCAGGCCGCGGATATAGAGCGCGCCGAACTGCCGCTGCTGATTGGCGCGCAGCACCGGCGGGATGATCGGCATGATCTCGCGCAGCTCCTCGACCGTGCGGATCTCCAGGCCGGTCCCGGCGCCGATGATCTGGGCGGTGTGCTGGGCGCGGACGAACGGGCTGGCGTAGAGCCGGGTCAGCCCGAGCGGCGCGAGCTGGGCGGCGGCGGCCTGGGCCTGCTCGATGCCGGTCGGGGTGAGCGGCACGTTCATGGTGCCGCGGATGGCGGCGGCGAAATCCTCCATGCTGATCCTCCGCCGCAGATCGAGCGTGTTTTCCTCGGATTGCCCGTGTCTGATCAGATACACAACCATGGCGGGGGAACTCCTCACGTCAGGCCGTAGCCGGTCAGCGCCAGCAGGGTGAAGCGGATCGTCTTGCCGGCGCAGCAGGCCAGCAGGTATTTCCAGAACGGCATGCGCAGCAGGCCGGCGGCGATCCCGGCCACATCCATCAGCGGATTGGGCAGGGCGGCGAACAGGAAAACCGCCAGCGCGCCCCAGCGCCGCACATACTCCAGGATTTTGGTCAGGCGAGATTGATCGGCGGCGGCTTTGCGGCCCTGGACGCCGACGAAATAGCCGGTGGTCTCGCCCAGGCCGGCGCCGAGGCCGCTGACCAGGCCGACCAGCCAGGGGTTGAGCGTCTGGCCGGCGGCGAAGGCCACGACGAAGGCCGGCGCCGGTACGAAGACCGTCGCGTTGCCGAGCAGCATCAGGCCGAACACGCCGAGGTAGCCGTAGCCGCCGAGCGCGGCGAAATCGAAGCGCAGCAGCCAGACGCTGAAGGCCAGCATCGCGGCGATTGCGAGCGCCGCCCGCAGCCGCGAGCGCCGGCGCTGGGCCGGGGTGGGCTCGGTTTGGGGGGGCGATTGATCCATCGGCACCTGAAACGCGCACAGGCACGGCGCTGGTCCGTGCCTGTGCGATCAGCCAATCAGGCCGGAGCCTACATCAGATCCTCGATGACCTTGGCCAGGGCCTCGCGGGTCGGGCGCAGCTTGTGCTCCGGCAGGCGGGCCAGCGGCTCGTCGGAGGCGTGGACCATGTCGTGAATGGTCGGGCTGCCTTCGGGATTGACATAAATCAGGCCGGTGATGAACTCCTGCTTGGCGCGGGCCTCCTCGAGGCGCATCAGCGCGGCGGTGCGGCTGGTCGGATCGTACTCCTGCTCCAGCTTCTTGAGCATGATCGTCGAGCCGTCGTGCATCGCGACCTGCTTGGCCTCGCCCTCGGCGTACTCGACGGTGATCTCCTCGCGCGGCTTGATGTAGGTCAGGTCGTGGAGGCGCTCCTCGTGCTCCTTGCCATAGCCGTAGCTCTTGGTCGACTGGTCGTTGTTGTTGAAGGTGACGCAGGGGCTGATGATATCGATGACCGCCAGGCCGCGGTGGCTGAAAGCGCCCTTGAGCAGGGCCTCGATCTGCTTGGGATCGCCGGCGAACGAGCGGGCCACGTAGGTGCAGCCGCCCAGGATGGCCTCGGCGCAGAGATCGATCGGCGGCAGCTCGTTGAGGCCGGCGTACTTCAGCTGCTGGCCGATGTCGGCGGTGGCCGAGAACTGGCCCTTGGTCAGGCCGTACACGCCGTTGTTCTCGACGATGTAGACCATCGGCACATTGCGGCGGACCATGTGCTTGAACTGGCCGAAGCCGATCGAGCCGGTGTCGCCGTCGCCGCTCACGCCGAGGCCGACCAGGTCGCGGTTGGCGAGGATGGCGCCGGTCGCGACCGAGGGCATGCGGCCGTGGACGCTGTTGAAGCCGTGGGCGCGGTTCAGGAAGTAGGCCGGCGTCTTGGAGGAGCAGCCGATGCCGCTGAACTTGGCCACCCGGTGCGGCTGGATGCCCAGGTCGAAGCAGACCGAGATGATGCGCGACGAGATCGAGTCGTGGCCGCAGCCGGGGCACAGCGTCGAGGGCGCGCCTTTATAGTCGTTTTGCTCCAGGCCGATCACATTGAGCTTCGGCGCCCGGGGCGCGGGAGGGGTTTTGGTTGTCATAACCTACTGCTCCTGTTCCAGAACCGATTCGGTGATCCAGCGGGCGGTCAGCGGCAGGCCGTCGCAGTTGGCGACCGCCACGATTTTGGTCGCGTAGGCCGGGTACTCCATTCGCAGCAGCTGGGCCATCTGGCCGTTGTAGTTGTTCTCGATCACGTAGATGCGGCCGAACTTCTCCAGGAAGGCCTGGACTCCGTCCGAGAAGGGCAGCGCCCGGACCCGCAGGTACGAGGCGACGACATTCTTCTCGCGCAGCCGGTCCATGGCCTCGATGACGGCCGGATCGTTGGAGCCGTACGAGAGCAGGCCGACCGTCGCGCCGTCCTGGCTGGTTTCGATCGGCTGGGGCACCAGGGTGCGGGCGGTCTTGAACTTGAGCGCCAGGCGGTCCAGGTTAGCCACCCACTCGTCGGAGCGCTCGGTGTATTTGGCGTCGGCGTTGTGGCCCGAGCCGCGGGTGAAGTAGGCGGCCTTCGGGTTGTCGGTGCCGGGCAGCGTGCGGAACGGGATGCCGTCGCCGTCGACATCGCGGTAGCGGCCGAAGCTCTCGACCTGCTTGAGGCCCTCGGCGTCCAGCACCTTGCCGCGGTCGAGCGGCGCCTCGGGGTACTCGAACTGCTCGGCCATCCACTGGTTCATGCCCAGGTCCAGGTCGCTCAGGACGAAAATCATGGTCTGGAGCCGCTCGGCCAGGTCGAAGGAGATGTAGCCGAAGTCGAAGCACTCTTTGATCGAGCCGGGCAGCAGGCAGACGTGCTGGGTGTCGCCGTGGCTCAGGGTGTAGGCCGAGAGGATGTCGCCCTGCGAGACACGGGTCGGCATGCCGGTGCTGGGGCCCATGCGCATCACGTCCCAGATCACCGCCGGGACCTCGGCGAAGTAGGAGAGGCCGGCGAACTCGGACATCAGCGAGATGCCGGGGCCGGAGGTCGAGGTCATGGCCCGCGCGCCAGCCCAGCCGGCGCCGATCACCATGCCGATCGCCGCCAGCTCGTCCTCGGCCTGCACGACCGCGTAGGTCGGCTTGCCGGTGTCGGGATCTTTGCGCAGCTCGGGCAGATAGTCGTTGAGGGCGTCGATCAGGCTGGTCGAGGGGGTGATCGGGTACCAGGCGGCGACCGTCACGCCGCCGAAGATCGAGCCCAGCGCGGCGGCGGTGTTGCCGTCCAGCAGCAGCATGCCCTTGGTTTTGTCGATCTCCTCGACGCGGAAGGGGCAGGGCTGGGTCAGATTGGCCTTCGACCACTCGACGGCGGCGTTGACCACGCCCATGTTGATCTGGATCGGCTTGGCCTTGCCCTTGAAGTGCTTGGTCAGGGCCGCCTCGATCTCGACGATATTGATGCCCAGGATGTGGACCAGCACGCCGACATAGACCATGTTGGCGATGTAGTCGCGCAGGTCGGCGCCGACGCCGGACTGCTTGACCAGCTCCTTGACCGGCATCGGGTAGTAGGTGATGTCCTGGCGCGAAAGCTCCATGCGCGAGTCGTCGGGATAGAGGCAGACGCCGCCCGGCGCCAGCGACTGCAAATCGTCAACGGCTGTTGCAGGGTTCATCGCCACCAGGATCTCCCTGGTGAAGCGCCGGGCCTGGTAGCCGTCCTTGCTGAGCCGGATGATATACCAGGTCGGCAGCCCCTTGATGTTGGAGGGGAAAAGGTTCTTGCCCGTGACCGGGATGCCCATCTTAAAAAATGCCCGCAGCAGGGTGTTGTTCGCCGTCTGGCTACCCGACCCGTTGGGGGTCGCGACAATAATTGAGAAGTCGTTGATTTGGGGGCCACCAGTGGCGATTTCAGCGGGCTGAGGCTCCGTCTGATAATCCGCAACAGCCATGAACGTTCTCCTTGTTAAGGCTTCTTTGCCGTTTAGGTCGTGCTAAAGATACCGCTAAACCATGGATCTCGTCAACTAAACTGAGCGCGATCCACGGTTGACGCGGCGGGTTGTGCTGCCCCCATTGTAAGCCTCTTTCCGATAGGTTGCGTCAATGCCTGCCATAGCCGGCGCCTATTCCCGTGCTGGCGACGGCCCCGGCCGCGCGCTGCCGATGGCGGGGAGCGTGCTATAATCCTGCGTCGCATTGCTTATTGTTTTGAGGAGCCACAGCAGATGCATAAAAAACTGATCGCCCTCGGCCTGGGGCTGGCGCTCGCCGGCTGCGGCGCCGCCGACACGACCACCATGCCCCCGCCCACCGCCGCCGCCCGCCCGACCAGCGCGCCCACCGAGGCTGCGGCCCCCACCACCAGCGCGCCCGCCCCGACCAGCGAGACCGGGGC
>DASWWB010000284.1:0-3306 GCA_036406115.1 Herpetosiphonaceae bacterium | reverse complement strand
GCCGGCGGCCAGATTATGGGCGTAGCGATAGGTGATGTAGGCGTCGTCGTACAGGCCGGGGCCGAAGCCGGCGCCCGCCAGCAGCGCCGCCAGGACAATCAGCGCGGCGGCGGCCAGATGGGCCGGCCAGCCCAGCCGGGGCAGGAGCGAGACACGGTGGAACCGGCGGATCAGCGGCGGAGCGCTCATAGAACCCCCTTGGCGCGCCGGCCAGGCCGACGCCGCGCGGCGCCCGGCGCGGGCCGGCGTCGGCGGAATCGGAAAGCAGGCGGCGGTTAATGGTCGATTGGAGCGGCTCCGGTTGCAGGTCAGATACGCGGCGCTGCGGAAATGTTCATTTGCCCGGCGATCCCTGCGATTTCGTCCAGTGAATGAATTAATAAGAATTCACCATTAGGCCGCGATGAGCGCATCTTCCTGAGAAAAGGCGTAGTTATATTAATGATTCATTAATATACATGCCAAATGAAGAATGGTATAACCTTGAATAAGTCTATTGAATGCACTAACATCCGGTCGAGCAAGGAGGACGCAATGAAGCTCACCCGCCGCAGGACACTTCTGGCCCAGCCATTGGTCTCGCTCGTAGCGCTCGTGGCGCTGCTGGCCGGCCTGCTGCTCAGCCGCGGCGCCACGCCCATCCAGGCGGCGAACAGCGACTGCCGGCCGGATGGCATGTATGTCACGCCGGGCGTGGACACGCCCTACTGCGCGGCCTACGACACCGCCGGCCGGGAAAAGATGGGCGCCGACCACCCCCGGCGCATCATCGGCTACTTCCCGAGCTGGCGCACCGGCACCAACGGCCAGCCCGCCTACCTGGCCAACAACATCCCCTGGGGCAAGATCACCCACATCAACTACGCCTTCGCCCACATCGACTCGTCGAACCGGATCTCGGTCGGCAGCAACACCGCCACGAATCCCTCGATCGGCATGACCTGGCCCGGCGTCGCCGGCGCCGAGATGGACCCGAGCCTGCCGTACAAGGGCCACTTCAACCTGCTCACCAAATACAAGCGCCAGTTCCCCAACGTCAAAACGATCATCTCGGTCGGCGGCTGGGCCGAGACTGGCGGCTACTTCGGCGACAACGGCGACCGGGTCAACAGCGGCGGCTTCTACACGATGTCGACCAACAGCGACAACACCGTCAACACCGCCGGCATCAACGCCTTCGCGGACTCGGTGGTCAGCTTCCTGCGCACCTACGGCTTCAACGGCGTCGATCTCGACTACGAGTACCCGACCTCGATGAACAACGCCGGCAACCCGCTCGACTGGGTCTTCGCCAATCCGCGCCGCGCCGGCCTGATGCGCTCCTACGCCGTGCTGATGAAAACCGTCCGCGAGAAGCTGGATATCGCCGGCGCCCAGGACGGCAAATATTACATGCTGACGATCGCCGCGCCCTCCTCGGCCTATCTGCTGCGCGGCATGGAGACCTACCAGGTCACCCAGTACCTTGATTACGTCAATCTGATGTCCTACGACCTCCATGGCTCGTGGAACGAGTTCGTCGGCCCGAACGCCGCGCTCTATGACGACGGCAAGGACGCCGAGCTGGCCAAGTGGGGCGTCTACACCACCGCAGCCTACGGCGGGCTGGGCTACCTGAACACCGACTGGTCCTACCACTACTTCCGCGGCTCAATGCCCGCCGGCAGGATCAACATCGGCGTGCCCTACTACACGCGCGGCTGGAAAAACGTCAACGGCGGGACGAACGGCCTCTGGGGCACCGCGATCGGCTCGAACTGCCCGCAAGGCCTGACCTCGTGCGGCGACGGCGCCCGCGGCATCGACAACATCTGGCACGACAAAGAGAACAACCTGGAGGTCGGCGCCGGCGCCAACCCGATGTGGCACGCCAAGAACCTTGAGCGCGGCATCGCCGGCTCCTACATCAGCCAGTTCGGCCTCGATCCGGCCAACGATCCCGAGGATCGCCTGACCGGCACCTACACCCGCTTCTACGACGCGACGATGGTCGCCCCGTGGCTCTGGAACGCCCAAAAGCGCGTCTTCCTCTCGACCGAGGACGAGGGCTCGCTCGGCGCCAAGGCCCAGTACGTGATCGACAAAGGCCTCGGCGGCGTGATGTTCTGGGAGCTGTCCGGCGACTACGGCTGGTATCCCGATCGCAACGGCGGCGAGTACTACATGGGCGACACGCTGACCTCGCTGCTCTACACCAAGTTCCAGAACGCCGCGCCCTACGGCAACCGCCGCGCCAACCGGACGCTGCCGACCACCCAGCTTGACGTGAAGATCGACTACACCAACTGGCCGCTCGGCGACCAGAATTTCCCGATCAGCCCCAAGCTGAACATCACCAACAACTCGACCACCACCATCCCCGGCGGCGCCGTGTTTGAGTTCGACTACGGCACCTCGGCGCCCAACAACGCCAAAGATCAGTCCGGCTTCGGCCTGGCGGTGGTGCAGAGCGACCACACCGGCAACAACGTCGGCGGCCTGCGCGGCGACTTCCACCACGCCCGCTTCGCCCTGCCCGCCTGGCAGAGCATCGCGCCCGGCGCCACGATCACGATGGACTTCGTCTATTACCTGCCGGTGACCACGCCCTCGAACTGGACGATCAGCTTCGGCGGCAGCACCTATGCCCTGACCGGCGAGTACCATCGCGGCGGCCTCCCGACCGGCACGCCGACCGCCGTCCCGACCAATACGCCGACCACGCCGCCGACGGCGACCAACACGCCGCAGCCGGGCACGCCGACGGCGACGGCCACCCGCACGCCGACGGCCACCGCGACCCGCACGCCCACCAACACGCCGGTCGGCACGCCCACCAACACGCCCACCGTCTGCAACGCCGGCCCCTGGCAGCCCGCCAGCGTCTACACCCAGGGCAACACGGTTTCGCATCGCGGCCGGCTCTGGCGCGCCAAGTGGTGGACCCAGGGCGAGGAGCCCGGCGTGACCACATCGGGCGTCTGGGAGGATCTCGGCCCCTGCGGCGGCACCGCCACCCCGGTTCCGACCAACACGCCGATCCCGCCGACGGCCACCGCGACCCGCACGCCGGTCGTCACCAACACGCCGGTGGTGACGAACACGCCGACCCGCACGCCGGTCGTCACCAACACGCCGACCCGCACGCCGGTCCTGCCGACGAACACGCCGACCCGCACGCCGGCGCCGCCGACCGCCACGCCGACCCAAACCGGCGTCCCGGCCTGGCAGCCCAACGTGGCCTACGCGGTCGGCGCCCGCGTCAGCTACAACGGCCTGACCTACACCTGCCGCCAGGCCCACACCTCGCTGGTGGGCTGGGAGCCG
>DASWWB010000283.1:0-12187 GCA_036406115.1 Herpetosiphonaceae bacterium | reverse complement strand
CGGCGAATCAGCCTAGCGCGGGCGGCGACTGAGGGCTTGCCGCCGCCTTCACCAGCGGCCGCCCGCTTGCCCCTCATCGGCTGGGGCGAGCGGGCGGCTTGCTATTGCGGGGGAAGGTGCTATCCTTAGGGGGACGGATGCGGCGTCGTTCACCGCGACGCATCCTCGCTTCTCCAACCCGGCCAAACCCCCATCGGCGATCGTTGATCGCCCCATCACACCGGGTTCATGTTCCACACGCTTGGGTGACAATTCTTTTTGCGACGGGCGTTTGCCTGGCGCGACATCCGTTGCCCGCCGAACCACGTCAGGTTCTGCGGCCGCAGCGCGGGTGGCGGGTCGGCGTGCATTGCATTGGCGGCTTCGCCTGCGTTCGTCGCGCTCCTACGCCTGAGGTGCCGCATTGCATGTTCGGCATGACATCGGCGTGGGCGCCGCCCTGCCGCCCGGGCTTTGGATGACGACCGACTGCCAGGCGATGGATGATGCCGCCATCGCCCGCATGCTCTACCGTGCGCATTGGCCGCCGGCTGTCGGCCGACGCCTGGCCGCCGAGCGGCTGGAGGGCGGCCTCTGCTTCGGCCTGTGCCTTGAGCGCCAGCAGATCGGTTTCGCCAGAGCGGCGGCCGCGAAGGCGGGGTTGGCAGTGATCAGCGATGTGGTGATCGCTCACGCCTGGCGCGGCGCCGGCATCGGCAGCTGGTTCCTGACGCAGATCCTCAGCCATCCCGCGCTGCTGCCAACCCCGCGGATCGCCGTGGTTACCGCCACCCAGCAGGCGTTTTACGGCCGGCTCGGCTTTGTCGCCGAGCCAGCCGATGCCACCCAGACCCTGCTGATCTTCCATCGCCCGGCGCCGCATGCGCCAGCGCCCTGAGCCTAGGAAAGCGAGCAACAATGTCTGACCAACCTGAACCGCGGATCCGCACCGTCGCTGTGATCGGGACCCATACGCCGCGGCAATGCGGGATCGCGACCTACACCGCCGATGTCTGCGCGGCGATCGCCGACGCCTACCCGGCGACCGACGTGTTCGCCATCGCCGTCAACGATACCGCCGAGGGCTACCCGTATCCGGACCGCGTCCGCTTTGTGCTGGACCAGGATGACCGGGGCGCCTATCTGCGGGCCGCCGACTATCTTAACCTCGGGGCCGCTGATCTGGTCTGCGTGCAGCACGAATATGGCATTTTCGGCGGCGCCGCCGGCAGCCACCTTTTGTCGCTCCTGCGCTCGCTCCAGGTGCCGATCGTCACCACCTTGCACACCATCCTCCGCGAGCCGACGCGCCAGCAACGCATGGTGCTGAGCGAGCTTGCCGAGCTTTCCGACCGGCTGGTTGTGATGAGCGAGCGCGGCGCCGAGTTCTTGCGGACCATCTATGGCATCGCGCCGGGCAAGATCGATGTCATCCCGCATGGGATCCCAGATGTGCCGTTCCTCGATTCAAGCTTCCACAAGGATGCTTTCAGCGCCGAAGGCAAGATGGTGCTGCTGACATTCGGGCTGCTTTCGCAGAACAAAGGCATCGAACACGTCATCGCGGCCCTGCCGTCGATCATCGCGCGGCATCCTGACGTGCTTTACATCGTTTTGGGCGCGACCCATCCGCACGTCAGGCAGTTCGAGGGCGAGCGCTACCGCCACACGCTTCAGCACCTGGCCGAGGATCTCGGCGTCGCCGACCATGTGGTCTTTCATGATCGATTTGTCGAGCTGGACGAGCTGGTGCGCTACATTGGCGCCGCCGACATCTACATCACCCCCTATCTGGCCGAAGCGCAGATTGTCTCGGGGACGCTGGCCTACGCCGTCGGCGCGGGCAAAGCGGTGATCTCGACGCCGTACTGGTATGCCGAGGAGATGCTGGCCGACGGGCGCGGGATGCTGGTGCCGTTCCGCGATGCCGACGCGGTCGCCGCCGGGGTCTGCGAGCTTTTGGAGAACGAGGCGACCCGCCATGCCATGCGCAAGCGCGCCTATCTGCTTGGACGCGCCATGATCTGGCCGCAGGTCGCCAGCCGCTATATGGCGGCCTTCCGGCGGGCGCGCGCCGAACACGCCCTGGTCACCCGGGCGCGCCTGGGCGCGCCGAGGGACGACGAGGCGCCGCCCCCCATGCCCGCGCTGCGACTCGACCATCTGCACCGCATGACTGATGCGACCGGCCTCGCGCAGCACGCAGTGCTGGCCATGCCCAATTACGACGAGGGCTACACGACCGATGATAACGCCCGCGCGCTGATCGCCGCCGTCTGGCTGGAGGAGCATGCGGCGCGCGACGCCGAGGCTCTGGCCCCGCGCTATCTGGCGTTTCTCTGGCATGCGTTCAATCCCCAGACCGGGCGGTTCCGCAATTTCATGGGCTACGATCGCCGCTGGCTGGAGGAGACGGGGTCGGAAGACAGCCATGCGCGGGCGCTGTGGGCGCTGGGGACTGTGCTGAGCGAGTCAGCGAGCCGCTCGCTGTGCGGGGTGGCCAGCCTCTTGTTCGCGCGGGCGCTGCCGGCCGCGCAGCAGTTCGAGCACCCGCGACCCTGGGCGCTGGCGCTGCTGGGCCTCGACGCCTATCTGCGGCGCTTTGGCGGCGACCGGCTCGCCGAGCAGGCGCGCGACCGCCTGTCCGATCGCCTGTTCGATCGCTACCTAGCCAACCGCAGCGATGACTGGCGATGGTTTGACGCGCAGCTGACCTACGATAACGCGGCGCTGCCGCACGCCCTGCTGGCCAGCGGCCACGCGCGCGGGCGCCGGGACATGATCGCCGCCGGCCTTGAGGCGCTGTGCTGGCTGGTCGCGGCGCAACGCGCCCCCGATGGAGGGTTCGCCCCGATTGGCTGCCATGGGTTCGCCCGGCGCGGCCAGGCGCCCGCGCGGTTCGACCAGCAGCCGCTGGAGGCGCAGGCCACGGTCTTGGCGGCGGCCGACGCCCTGCGCCTGACCGGCGCGCCCGAGTGGCTGGGGGAGGCCCAGCGCGCCTTTGCATGGTTTCTCGGCCGCAACGACCTGGGGCTGGCGCTCTACGATCCCGCCACCGGCGGCTGCCGCGACGGGCTGGAGAGCGACCGCGTCAATCAGAACCAGGGGGCTGAGTCGACGCTGGCCTTCCTGCTGGCGCGGCTCGCGCTCCAGCGGGCCACGCCCGCCAGCGCGACGGCGGCGCCGGCGGACAAACGGCTGATCGTCACGGCGGCGCTCCTTGAGCGCGGCGTGGGCTAGCCCATGCGGATAGCGATGCTTGCGCCGATCGCCTGGCGCGTGCCGCCCCGGCAGTACGGGCCGTGGGAGCGGGTGGTGTCTTTGCTGACCGAGGGGCTGGTCGCGCGCGGGGTCGATGTGACCTTGTTCGCGACGGCGGATTCATTGACCGCCGGCCGGCTCGCCGCCGTCTGCCCCCGGCCCTACGAGGAAGATGCGGCGATCGACGCCAAGGCCTGGGAGTGCCTGCATATCGCGTCGGTCTTCGAGCGCGCCGGCGAGTTCGACATCATTCACAACCATTTCGACTTTCTGCCGCTGTCGTATAGCGGGCTGGTCGCGACGCCGGTGCTCACGACGATCCACGGCTTCTCCTCCGAGCGCATCCTGCCGGTCTACCAGCGCTACAATCCCGCGAACCACTATGTCGCGATCAGCGCGGCCGACCGGCACCCGAGCCTGCGCTACGCCGCGACCATCCATCACGGCATCGAGCTTGACGCGTTCACCCTGCGCGCCGCGCCCGATGACTATCTGCTGTTCTTCGGCCGCATCCATCCCGACAAAGGCGTCGCCGAGGCGATCGAGGTCGCCCGGCGCTGCGGCCGCCGCCTGGTGCTCGCCGGCATTATCCAGGACCAGGCGTATTTCGCCGCCCAGGTGGCCCCGCACCTTGGCGAGCGGATCAGCTATGTCGGCGCGGTCGGCCCCGCCGAGCGCGACCGCCTGCTGGGCGGCGCCGCCGCGCTCCTGCACCTGATCAATTTCGCCGAACCGTTCGGCCTGAGCATGATTGAGGCGATGGCCTGCGGGACGCCGGTCATCGCCTGCCGCCGCGGCTCGGTCCCCGAAGTCGTGCTCCATGGCGTGACGGGATGGATCGTCGACGGGGTTGACGATGCGCTCGGCGCGCTGGACGCGGTGCTGGCGCTCGACCGGCGGCGGATCCGCGCCCATGTCGCGGCGCGTTTCAGCCGCGAGCGCATGGTCGACGACTATCTGCGCCTCTATCAAGCAATCATCGGCCGCGGCGACCTGCCGCCCGCACCGTTAGGAGGCTCCCACGATGGCGACCTATGATCCGCCGCTGTTTGTCCGCCACGACAATAACCCGATCCTGACCGCCGCCGATTGGCCCTACCCGGTCAACAGTGTTTTCAATCCCGGGGCGATCCGGCTGGCGGATGGCACGACGCTGCTGCTGTGCCGGGTCGAGGACCGGCGGGGCCACTCGCACCTCTGCGCGGCGCGCTCGGCCAACGGCGTCGATCGCTGGACGATCGATCCCCGCCCGACCCTGGCCCCCGAGCCCGACCGCTGGCCCGAGGAGCTATGGGGCATCGAGGATCCGCGCATCACCTATCTGCCCGAGCTTGAGCGCTATGCGGTGGTGTACACCTCGTATTCGCGCGGCGGGCCGGGCGTCTCGCTGGCGCTGACCGCCGATTTCGTCATCTTCGAACGCTACGGCGTGGTGATGCAGCCCGATGACAAAGACGCCACGCTGCTGCCGCATCGGATCGGCGGCAATTGGGCGATGATCCATCGCCCGGTCGGGCCGTTCGGCGCGCATGTCTGGATCTCGTATTCGCCTGATTTGCGTCACTGGGGCAGCCACAAGCTCATCCTCGAGGCGCGGCGCGGGGCCTGGTGGGACGCCAACAAGATCGGCCTGTCGCCGCCGCTGATCGAAACGCCCGAGGGGTGGCTGATGATCTACCACGGCGTCCGGCACACGCCCGCCGGCTGCCTGTATCGCCTCGGGCTGGCCCTCTTCGATCTCAACACGCCGGAGCGCTGCCTGCTGCGCGGCGATAGCTGGATTTTCGGCCCGGAAACGCCGTATGAGCGGGATGGGGATGTCGGCAACGTGGTTTTTCCCTGCGGTCTGACAATCGGCGCCGACGGCGACACGCTGTCCCTCTACTATGGCGGCGCCGACTCATGCATCGCGCTCGCCACTGGCAGCGTCAGCCAGCTGCTGGCGTGGCTCCGCGCGCACGACAGCGCCGAGGCGCAAGAGCTGCGGCCGCTCGCCTGATGATCGATCCGGCGAGTCGCGGGGAGGATAGGGGATCAGCGCGGTCGCGCGCCGTCGCGCCGCGATGGCTTAGGCGGCGCGGCGGCCCTGGCGGCGGGCCAGGTAGGCGTCGATCTGGGCCTGGTTGGTGTAGTAGAACGTGAGGGTGGCGTAGATTTCGTCGAGGCGCAGGGCGGGGATGCGGGCGTGGATGGCGCGGGCGTCGCGGCCCTGGAGATGCTGGGCCAGCACATCGTCGATCGGGATGCCGGATTCGGCGAGGGAGATCACGTCGCCGCCGAGCCCATGGAAATAACCTTCGATCGCTTCCATCGCGGTCCTCCTCAAGCTGTTCCCCTGCTGATACATTCTACGCCGGAGGATAGCAAACTTGTTGCGCCCGGCGAAATATCCGCCGGTCACAACCGGCTGAAAACTTGCTGATGAACGGATAGACGCGCGACGCCGCCGTTTGGTTCATTCCCTGGGGCGCGGCGCCGAGCTGTGATACCATGAGGGGCGGAATGTGGAGCGAAAGGATGCGCTATGCTCGATCCGCTACAAGTGACAGCCGCGACGCCGCGCCAGCGTGAGATCATCTCCCTGGCGCGGACTCTTGCCGGCCAGTTCGCGCCGCGGGCCGCCCGCCACGACCGCGAGGCCAGCTTCCCCTTCGAGAACATCGCCGAGATCAAAGCCGCCGGCTACCAGGCCTTGTCGGTGCCGGCGCGCTTCGGCGGCGGCGGCGCCACGCTGTTCGAGACCGTGCTGGCCCAGGAGCAGCTGGCGCGCGGCGACGGGCCGACGGCGCTGGTGATCGACATGCCGCTGCACATCATCGGCGGCATCGCCGAGAGCGGCGCCTGGCCCGAGCCGGCCTTCGAGCGGGTGTGCCGGGCGATCGCCCAGGAGGGCGCGATCATCAACTCGGCGGCCAGCGAGCGCGAGATGGGCAGCCCGTCGCGCGGCGCGCTGTTCGCCACCACCGCCCGCCGCGAGGGCGCCGGCTGGCGGCTCAGCGGGCGCAAAATCTACACCTCGGGCGCGCCGGCCCTGACCCACGCCCTGGTCGGCGCGACGCTCGACGAGGGCGGCGGCCCCGCCGGCACGACCGGCGTCTTCCTGGTCCGCACCGATCTGCCGGGCGTCAGCGTCGAGCCGACCTGGGAGGCCTCGGGCATGCGGGCGGCCCGCAACGACGACCTGGTGCTTGACGACGTGGCGCTTGACGAGGGCGACCTGCTGCTGCGCCGCGACCCGGCGGCGGGCGACGCGACCGGCGGCAGCGGCAGCGCCTGGTTCCAGCTGACGATCGGCGCGCTCTACCTGGGCATCGGCCAGGCGGCCCGCGACGCGGCGGTGGCGTTCGCCCGCGAGCGGCGGCCGACGGCGCTGGGCGGCAAGGCGATCAGCGAGCTGGAGTCGATCCGCCGCCAGCTCGGCCAGATCGAATCAGCGCTGCTTGGCGCTCGCTCGCTGCTCTACCACGTCGCCCAGGCCTGGGACGCCGCGCCCGCCGAGCGGCCGGCGCTCAAGCCGGCGGTGGCGCTGGCCAAGGCGACCGCCGCCGCCAACGCCGTGGCCGCCGTCGACGGGGCGATGCTGGTGGTTGGCGGCTCGTCGCTCCAGGCCGATCTGCCGCTGGAGCGCCTGAGCCGCGACGTGCGGGCCGGCCTGTTCCACCCGCCGACCATGGACGGCGCCCTGATCGGCCTCGGCGCGGCGCTGGCGGGCTGAGCCGGGAACCCGCGCAGCCTGCCGCCGTCATGCCAGCAAGATTGAATCACGGAGGTTGCATGGAACAGCAGATCGAACTGCGCCCGGCCCATCCCGAGAACGGCTACTTTGTCCCGGCGCTGGCCGGCGCCCGCTCGGCCCGCCTGATCTGGGCGGTGGGCTGGCGCTGGTGCCTGGCCAGCATGGCCAGCGTCGCGGTCTTCGCCCTGTCGATCTGGGCGATGATCAGCATCTTCGCCGGCCGCGGCTTCGATACCGACAGCCTTGATTACTGGGTGGTTGTCCTGAGCGTGCTGGGCACGGGCGGCGCGACCGCCGGGGCGATCCAGTGGCTGGCGCTGCGCCGGTTTCTGCCGTTGAGCGCGCTGTGGTGGCCGCTCGCCAGCGGCGGCGGCGTGGCCGCCGGCATGCGCATCGTCACCTGGGTGGTCAATGACCTCAACTCGTTCCGCTTTCACACCCTGTTCGGCGGGTTGCTGCGCGAGCTGACGCGGCAGGCGGTGCCCTTCGCGCTGCTGGGGCTGATCATCGGCCTGGCCCAGTGGCTTGTGCTGCGCCGCCGCCTGCGCTACGCCTGGCTCTGGGCCATCACGATGGCCCTCGCTGTCGGCGCCAGCGGCGCGCTCGCCGAGGAGCTTGACGAGGCCTGGCGCCTGCCCGCCGCCTTCGCCGCCTACACGATCATCTGCACCCTCGGCATGGCGCTGCTGGTGCGCCTCCAGCGCGATTGGACCCACGCCGTCGATTAGCAGCAGCCCTTGACGCCGCTTCCTCCTTGCCCGTATAGTTGGCCTCGCTAGCCAGGCGGCCCGCCCGCCCCGAGGAGCGCGTTTGCATGCCCACGTCCCGCTGGTCCGATGAGTTCCTGGAAGCGATGCGCGAGGTCGGCGACCCCGAGGCCGACACGCTGACCTACGAGCTGTTCACCGAGCAGCGCGTCGATTCGGTCAATCAGATGATGCGCCTGCTGGTGCGCAACAACGCCGCCCCGCCCTCCGAGCTGCCGCCGCCGCTGCGCGAATTCCTGGAGCGCTCCGCCGCCCTGCCGCCGTGGGCCGACCGCGCCAAGCTCAAGCGCGGCCAGGAGCTTTTCTGCCGCTACGGCCTCCAGATCATCACGATCCTCAACTGCTACTCGCTGCCAGTTTCGTATGTCTCGCGCAAGGGCGTCCAGGTGCTCTACCGCACCGCCCGGCTCTACCACGCCACCCAGCGCCGGATCATTGAGACCGCCCATATGATCATGGATGTGATGCGGCCGGGCGGATTGGATCCGGGCGGCACCGGCATCCGCTCAGCCCAGAAGGTCCGCCTGATGCATGCCGCCGTGCGCTACCTGCTGCTCCAGCGCGAGTGGGACCCGGCGTACGGCATGCCGATCAACCAGGAGGACATGGCCGGCAGCCTGCAAACCTTCGCCTATGTCGTGATCGACGGGCTGCGCAAGCTGGGCTGCGATCTCGACGCCGAGGCCGCCGACGCCTATCTCCACTCCTGGAATGTGGTCGGCTTCCTGATGGGCGTGCGCGAGGACCTTATGCCCCACACCGAGGCCGAGGCCCGCGCTCTGTTCGAGGCGATCTGGGGGCGCCTGTCCGAGCCCTGCCCCGAGGGCCAGCAGCTGGCGAAGGCGCTGGTCGAGTACATGCAGTACTCGATGCCCGGCTCGCTGTTCGACGGCCTGCCCGTCAGCATGATGCGCTTTTTCCTCGGCGACGCCAACGCCGAGATCTTGGCGCTCGATCCCGCCGACTGGACTCAGCGCATCATCAAGCCCATGCGCTTCCTCACCGCGATCGCCGATGACCTCAACGACGGCATCGCGCCGCTGGCCCGGGTCTCGGGCTTCTTCGGCCGCAAGCTGATCGAAGGGCTGTGCTGGCTCCATCGCGGCGACGAGCATGTTCACTTCTCCATTCCCGCTGAGCTGCAGCAGGCCTGGCATCTCAGCGTCTGAGGCCGACTGTCCGTTTCACAGCCCAAGGAGACACGCCATGCCGCCATCCCGCTGGTCCGATGGGTTTTTGGAGTCGATGCGCCAGGTCGGCGACCCCGCCGTCGACAGCGTGATCCAGGAGTTGTTCGCCCGCCAGCAGATCGACGCCGTCAACCAGGTGATGCAGGCGCTGGTGCGCAACGACGCGCCGCCGCCCGACGCGCTGCCCCCCAGCGTGCGCCAGTTCCTCGACCAGACCGACGACCTGCCGCCGTGGGCCGACCGCGCCGCGATCGAGCGCGGCCAGGAGCTGTTCTGCCGCTACGGCCCGCAGGTGATCACGATCCTCAACTGCTACTCGCTGCCCGCCTCCTACGCCGCGCGCAAGGGCGTCCAGGTGCTCTACCGCACCGCCCGGCTCGCCACCAGCGCCCACCGCCGCGTGATCGAGACCGCCCATATGATCATGGATGTGATGCGGCCGGGCGGATTGGAGCCGGGCGGCACCGGCGAGCGCTCCGCCCAGAAGATCCGCCTGATGCATGCCGCCGTGCGCCAGCTGCTGCTCCAGCGCGACTGGGAGCCGGAGCTGGGCGTGCCGATCAACCAGGAGGATCTCGCCGGCAGCCTGATCACCTTCGGCTACGTGGTGGTCGACGGGCTGCGCAAGCTGGGCGTCGACCTGGAGCCGGCCGAGGCCGAGGCCTACCTGCACGCCTGGAACGCCGTCGGCCATGTGATGGGCATCCGCGAGGACCTGATGCCCCAGACCGAGGCCGAGGCCGCCGAGCTGAACGGCCTGATTTGGCGCCGCCACGCCCAAGCCAGCCCCGAGGGCAGCGCGATGACCAAGGCGCTGGTCGAGTACATCCAATATGCGCTGCCCGGCGATCTGTTCGACGGGCTGCCATCCAGCCTCATCCGCTTTTTCCTGGGCGACGAGGGCGCCGATCTGCTGGGCGTCGAGCCGGCAGACTGGACCCAGCGCATCATCCGCCCGCTGCGCTTCCTCACGGCGCTGGGCGACGACATGGGCGACGGCGTCGCGCCGCTCGGCATGCTGGCCTCGTTTTTCGGCCGCAAGCTGATCGAGGGCCTGTGCTGGGTCGAGCGCGGCGGCGAGCGGGTCCAGTTCGCCATGCCCAAGGAGCTGCGCGAGGCCTGGGGCGTCAGCGTGTGAGCGCCGGCGCCCCGCATCCAATCCCTTGAACAAGCCCGGAGGTGGTTATGGTTAACGGATTTTGCAGCGTGTGCGGCGAGCCGACGGTCTATCATGGCAAGCTGAGCGGCGACGAGGGCAAGATGAGCCTGGTTGTGCCGCAGAACGATCGCGTCTTCTCCATGAAAGTCGAGCTGTTCCCGGTGCGGACCTTCGTCTGCGGCTCGTGCGGCTACCTGGAGCTGCGGGCCGACGTCGCCGGCAAGACGACTGGCGCCAGCCTGCTTGACACGCTGGCCGCCAGCGAAAGCAAAGATTGGCAGCAGGTCGAGCCGGCGCCGGAGTCCTAGGCGGGCGCCGGCTCCTCGTCGGCGCGGGCGAAATCGATGTGGCTCTGGTCCGGGTCGGCGGCGACCAGCCGCACCCGGACCAGGTCGCCGACATCGAGGCCGGCCTCGCCGGCGACGATCCGGCCCTCAGCCGGCGGGTGGAGCAGCCGCACGAACACCCCCTTGCTTTTGACCCCCGTGACCATCGCATCGAAAGTTTCGCCGATCCGCGGCGCCAGCAGCGCCACCGCCGCCAGCTTGCGCATGTCGCGCTCGACGGCCCGGGCGGCGGTCGCCCGCTCGTTGCAGTGGGCGGCGATCCGCTCCAGCTCCTCGACGGGGTAGGGCGGCGGCGCGCCGGCCAGCACCGCCCGCAGCAGGCGCTGGGTGATCAGATCGGCGTAGCGGCGGTTGGGGGCGGTGGAGTGGGTGTAGTGGGCCACCGCCAGGCCGAAATGGCCCTGGCTGGCGGCCTCGGGCTGGACCACGGTGTAGGTGCCGGCGCCCAGCAGCTTGACGATCGCCAGCGAAAAATCGGGGAAGCCGGTCGGGTCCTTGGCTTTCTGGCGGGCCAGGACGCCGGCCAGGGCCTCGGCGTCCGGCTCCGGCGGCAGGGATTCGCCGGCTTTGGCGGCGACCTCGGCGATCCGGTCCCAGCGCTCCGGCGTGCGGACGACGCGCTGGATGGCGGGGGCGCCGTTGCGCGAGAGGAAGCCGGCCATGGCGCTGTTGGCGGCGATCATCAGGTTCTCGATGATTGCCCGCGCCCGGTCTTTGTGGGTCAGCACCAGATCGACCACCTGGCCGTCTTTGAGCACCGGCCGGGCCTCGATCGTCTCGAACTCCAGGGCGCCCGCCTGGCGGCGCAGGGCCTGGAGCCGGCGGGCGGCCTCGTCCTGGAGCCGGATTTGCTCCAGCAGCGCCTCGCCGCCGAGCGCGCCGCCGGGGTTGGCGGGCGGCGGCCCCTCGCCTTCCAGCCAGGCGCCGACTTCGGCGTAGCTGAGGCGGGCCTGGTTGCGCGCCAGGGCCAGCGACAGGCCTGGCGGCCCCACCGAGCCGTCGGGCGCGACCAGCATGTCAATCACCACCGCCAGCCGATCCTCCCCCGGCAGCAGCGAGGTGCGGTCCTCGGACAGGCTCGCCGGCAGCATGGGAAAGGTCGCCAGGCCGGCGTAGACCGAGGTGGTGTTGTGGCCGGCGAAGCGGTCGACCGCCGAGCCGGCTGGCACGAAGGCCGCGACATCGGCGATGCCCAGCAAAATCCTGATGGCGCCGCCCGCGGCGGCCTCGGCGACCTCGATCTGATCGAGGTCGCGCGACTCGGGGTTGTCGATCGACGACCAGGGCAGGTGGCGCAGATCGCGGATGCCATTGTCTGCGGGGGCCGGCTCCTCGGGCGGGGCGGGCGTTGCGGCTTCGGCGAGGGCGGCGGGCGGCGGCTCCGGCAAGAATCCGGCCTCGCGCATGGCGCTGCGGGCGCGGGCGGCGTAATCGGTGGCGGGTTGCTCAGCCATAAAGATCCTCCTCGGCGGATAGTATCGCACATCGGCGGCGGCGCTGATCTGCGCTACAATGGTGAAGAAAAGCTTTAAACGCTCCGTCGCGCCCGCCCCTGATCCATGAAGGAGAAACCGCCGTGCATGCTAGATTCCTGATCCGCCTGCTGCTGTGCTGCCTGCTGCTCGCCGCCGCCGGGGCGCCGCTGAGTGCCGCCCGCCCTGCTGCCGCACAGCCAGGGTTGGCCCCGGGCGACGAGTTTTGGGACAACGAGTTCGTCCCGCCGGGCGTCGAGGGCACGATCCATGCCC
>DASWWB010000282.1:0-2636 GCA_036406115.1 Herpetosiphonaceae bacterium | reverse complement strand
GTCGCTGATCACCAGGGCGGCCGGCCGGTCTGGCGCGCTCGCCGCATCGAGCTGCGCCAGATCGGCCTCGTCGAGGAGGAGGATCGCGTCGGCCTCGCCCAGCAGGTCCGCCACCTGCCCCAGGCTCTGGCCGGCGCCGATCACCTCGTCGCCGCCTTCGCGCAGGATCGCCCGCAGCCCGGCGATGGTCAGCGGGGAGCGCCCCACCAGCAGCACCCGCCGCCCCGCCGCGCTGTTGTCGGTCTCCTCAAACACGCCGGCCTCCCGCCGCGCCGATCCGCTCGGCCCGGGCTACGGGCGCTCGCCGACGGTCACCTGGACCGTCTGGAGGGCGCCGCCGCGAATCACCTCGATGCCGATTGTCTTGCCGACGCGCTCGCCGGTCAAGAGCTGCTGGAGGTCGCTGGCGTCGTTGACGACCTGGCCGTCGAGGCCGACCAGGATGTCGCCGATCAGCAGGCCGCCGTGGTGGGCCGGGCTCTGGTCCTCGACGTGGACGATCAGCAGGCCCCGGTCCTGGGCGCGGCCGGCGCGCTGGCTCTCAGGCAGGCTGATGGTCTGCGAGCTGATGCCGATGAAGCCGCGCTTGGCGGTGCCGCTCTGGCCCAGCTGCTCGCCGACTTTTTGCAGCACGGCGCTGGGGATGACGATCGGCTCGCCGCCCGCCAGGCCCGAGGTGAACAGGCCGAGCACCTCGCCGTTCAGATTGACCAGCGGGCCGCCCGAGAAGCCCGGGTAGGGCGTGGCGTCGGTCCGCAGGTATTGCTCCAGCGTGCCGCGCCGCCGCTTGACCGGCCCGCCGATCGCGTTGACGACGCCGAGGCTGGCCTGGGGGCCGTCCTGGTTCGGCCGGCCGATCGCCAGGGCCAGCTGGCCGACGCGCGTGGCGGCGCCGGCGAAGCTGGCCGGCGTCAGATCGGCGTTGGCGATCCGCAGCACCGCCACGTCGCTGCCCGGGTCGCGGCCCACCAGCTCGGCGGCGTGCTCGGCGCCGTCGGCGGTGCGGATCGACAGATCCTCGTCGCGCTCCAGGACGTGGCTGGCGGTCACCACCAGATTATGCTTCCAGACAATCCCGCTGGCGGCCTGGCGCGAGCGGCCGTTGACCGTCACCACGCCCTCGGCGCCCTTGCTGACCGCGTCGGCCAGTCCTTCGGAAAATGCGTTCAGATCCATCGCCGTGCGCTCCTTTTCGTTGTCGCTCAATAGCGATAGGATACGCCGCCGTCCCGCGCCCCGCATCGGCCGCCCGAGCAGGTGGCGACCTGGAAGAATGGCTAGGAGATGAGTCATCAGTCATCAGTCGTCAGCCATCAGGTTCATTGCCTGCCGTTCAGACAGTTCTCCTGTGGTTCGCCACATCGCTGCAAGATGGTCGACATGACAAGTGATTTCCTGATGAATGACGACTGATGACTGATGACTCAATCTTGCATCCCCCAAATCCCCCCGCTATAATGGCCAAAATTCCATCTGCATCGCGTATTTGTGGCACGTGTCATGCCAGGGGTGTGGCAGATGCGTGCGTTGAGAACTCTATGACTTTTGCGATGGCTGCCTCCGAACACTCCCCGCATGCCGTGGCCCTGGCGCGCGCCGGGCTGCTGGCGATCCGCGCCGGCCACTACCGCCGCAGCTCGGCGCTGTTGGCGCGCGCGGTCGAGCTTGATCCGACCCTCGGCGAGGCCTGGCGCTGGCTGGGCGCGCTCCACAACGGAGCGCGGCGGGCGATCTGCCTGCAATGGGCGCAGCGGGCGATTCCCGGCGCCTCGATCCCCGAGCTGCCGGCGCCGAAGGTGGCGCCATCCGCCGCGCAGCCCGCGCTATCCGCCCCAGGCCCCGCGTCGATCCCCGCCGCCGCCCGCCGCCTGTCCGCCCCGAAGGCGCAGCGGCGCCGCCCGGCGCTGCTTGCTGTTGGCGGCCTGGCGGTCGCCTCGGCCCTGGCGCTCGGCGGCTTCGAGGTCGTCTATGCCGAGCGGATCTATCCCGGCGTGCAGGCGTTCGGCCACTCGCTGAGCGGTCTGTCGCAGCCGGAGGCCGAGCAAGTGCTGGCGGCGCGCCTCGGCGCCTGGTCGCGCCAGCAGGTGACGCTGCGGATGGGCGAGCGCCAGTGGACGGTGCCGTTCAGCGCCCTGGCCGATTTCCGCCCCGCCAGCGTCGCGGCCCGGGCCTACGATATCGGCCGCTCCGGCGGCCTCGGCGAGCGGATCAGCGCCCAAAGCGGCGCGCTGCTCAGTCAGCAGGCCGGCCCCGGCCTCCCGCTGAGCGACCGCTCGCTGGAGGCGCTGTGGTCCAGGCTCAACGCCGAGATCGCCCGCCAGCCGCGCGACGCCGCCTTCGCCATCAACCCCGACGGCTCCTGGTCGGCGATGCCCGACCAAACCGGCCTCAGCCTCAACCGGGCTGCCGCCGACGACGCCCTGCGCCAGGCCTGGTCCTCCGTCCGTTGGGACGCGGCGCCGGCGGCGCTGGTGTTTGATCTGCCGGTCAGCCAGCTGCCGCCCGCCCGCACCACCGCCGCCGTCGAAAGCGCCCTGCCGGCCCTGCGCCGCCAAACCGCCGCCCCGCTGCGCCTGGTGTTCGGCGGCTCCGCCTGGGAGCTGGGCCGCGCCGGTCTGCTCAATCTCGCCGCCGAG
>DASWWB010000281.1:0-2954 GCA_036406115.1 Herpetosiphonaceae bacterium | reverse complement strand
GCGCTGCCGATCATCGAGACCCAGGCCAACGACGTGTCGGCCTACATCCCGACCAACGTGATCTCGATCACCGACGGCCAGATCTTCCTGGAGTCGGATCTGTTCTACGCCGGCCAGCGCCCGGCGCTCAACGTCGGCCTCTCGGTGAGCCGCGTGGGCACCTCGGCGATGACCAAGGCGATCAAGAGCGTGTCCAGCAAAATGAAGCTGGAGCTGGCCCAGTTCCGCGAGCTGGCGGCCTTCGCCCAGTTCGGCTCGGACCTGGACGCCGCCACCAAGGCCCAGATCGACCGCGGCCAGCGCCTGACCGAGCTGCTCAAGCAGCCGCAGTACCAGCCGATCGCGCTCGAGGACCAGGTGCTGATCCTCTGGGCGGCCGGCAACGGCTACCTGGACGACGTGCCGGTCACCAAGGTCAACGAGTTCCGGCGCGATTTCTGGCAGTTTATGCGCAGCACGCACCCCGAGGTTGGCCGCGAGATCGCTTCCAGCAAGGCGCTGAGCGACGAGACCGTCGCCAAGCTCAAGGCCGCCGTGGTCGAATTCAAGCAGACGACGACCTACGCGGCCTAGCGCTGCCCGCCGGGGCGCCCGCGCGGCGCCCCGGCGCTCATCTCGCAAGCAACAGGGAGGGCCGCCGCGCAGGCGGCGCCTGCTCTCACCAATAGAGGTTTTATGGCTTCATCACGCGAAATTCGCCGACGTATCAAGAGCGTCCGCAACACCGGCAAGATCACCAAGGCGATGGAGTTGGTGTCGGCCTCGAAGATGCGCCGCGCCCAGCGCAATGTGCTTGCCACCCGGCCATACGCTGATCGCCTGTTTGATGTGATGGGTGAGCTGACCGTCCGCTCGCTGGGCGGCAGCAGCGACCATCCGCTGCTGCAAGCGCACGCCACGATCAACACCGTGGCGCTGATTGTCGTCACGCCGGACCGCGGCCTGTGCGGCGCCCTCAACTCCAACATCGCCCGCGCCGCCTCGCGCTTCCTGCTGGAGCAGCGCGAGAAGGGCCGCAACACGGCGGTCCTGACGGTCGGCAAAAAGGGCCGCGACTTCATGCTGCGCTCGCGCCAGAACCTGGTCTCCGAGCTGACCGGCATCGGCGACTCGCCGGCGCTGGTCACGATCCTGTCGGTCGCCACCGAGGCGATCAAGGGCTTCAGCCCGGACGACGAGGGGCGCTCGCGCTACGACGAGGTGTACGTGCTGTACACCGAGTTCGTCAACACGCTGGTCCAGCGGCCCAAGCTGCGCCGCCTGCTGCCGGTCGATCCGCCGACCGACGCCGGGACGACCCGCGCCGACTACACCTACGAGCCGGGGCGCGAAGAGGTGTTGAGCCAGCTGCTGCCCCGCTTCGTCGAGGTGCAGCTCTACCAGGCCATCCTCGAATCGATTGCAAGCGAACATTCCTCGCGCATGATCGCGATGCGGAATGCCAATGATAATGCGAAAGAGCTGGTGCGCGACCTGACCTTGACCTACAACAAGGCCCGGCAAGCGGCGATCACCAAAGAAATCAGCGAGATCGCGGCCGGCGCGGCGGCGCTCTAACGCAAGGAGTACACTGTTATGGGTACAGGCAAATTGACGCAGATCACCGGCGTGGTGATCGACGCAGAGTTTCCGGCTGACGCGCTGCCGCAAATCTACAACGCGCTTGAGATCTCGCTGGGCGAAGGCCGGGCGCCGCTGGTCTGCGAAGTCCAGCAGCAGCTCGGCGAGAGCGTCGTCCGCGCGGTGGCGATGTCCACCACCGACGGCCTGGTCCGCGGCATGACGGTCGTCGACACCGGCGCGCCGATCACGGTGCCGGTCGGCGCCGCGACCCTCGGCCGGGTGTTCGATGTCCAGGGCCGCGTGATCGACGGCGGCGGCCCGGTCAACGCCAGCGCCACCTCGCCCATCCACCGCCCGGCCCCCTCGTTCGAGGACCAGGAGACCGCCGCCTCGGTCTTCGAGACCGGCATCAAGGTCATCGACCTGATCGCGCCCTTCACCAAGGGCGGCAAGACCGGCGTCTTCGGCGGCGCCGGCGTGGGCAAGACGGTTATCATCCAGGAGCTGATCTCGAACATCGCCAAAGAGCAGTCCGGCTACTCGGTCTTCGCCGGCGTGGGCGAGCGCTCCCGCGAGGGCAACGACCTCATCCATGAGATGAAAGAGGCCCAGATCCCCGGCACCAGCGACACGGTGTTCGACAAAACCGTGATGGTCTTCGGCCAGATGAACGAGCCGCCGGGCGCCCGCCTGCGCGTCGCGCTGACCGCGCTGACCATGGCCGAGTACTTCCGCGATGTCGAGGGCCGCGACATGCTGCTGTTCGTCGACAATATCTTCCGCTTCACCCAGGCCGGCTCCGAAGTGTCGGCGCTGCTCGGGCGCATGCCCTCGCAGGTGGGCTACCAGCCGACGCTGGGCACCGAGATGGGCGAGCTGCAAGAGCGGATCACCTCGACCAAGAAGGGCTCGATCACCTCGCTCCAGGCCGTGTACGTGCCCGCCGACGACTACACCGACCCGGCGCCGGCCACGACCTTCGCCCACCTCGACGCGACGATCTCGCTCGAGCGCTCGATCTCGGAGCGCGGCATCTACCCGGCGGTGGACCCGCTGGCCTCGACCAGCCGCATCCTCGATCCCAACGTCGTCGGCGAGGAGCACTACCGGGTGGCGACCGAGGTCCAGCGCACGCTGCAACGCTACAAGGACTTGCAGGACATCATCGCGATCCTGGGCGTCGAGGAGCTGTCGGACGAGGACAAGCTGATCGTGAGCCGCGCGCGCAAGCTGGAGCGCTTCTTCTCGCAGCCGTTCGGCGTGGCCGAGATCTTCACCGGCCGCCCCGGCAAGTATGTGCCGATCCCCGAGACGGTTCGCGGCTTCGCCATGATCCTCTCCGGCGATCTGGATCACATCCCGGAGAACTACTTCTACATGCAGGGCGGTAT
>DASWWB010000280.1:0-2350 GCA_036406115.1 Herpetosiphonaceae bacterium | reverse complement strand
CTGCGCCGGCCGGACCCAAGCCGCGCCCCGCTTTGATACGCCCGGATGTGCTATCATGGCGCTTTGCGCCGACTGCCGGCGCCGAGGAATTGAACCATGACGACCCGCGCCCACGCCGGGGTCGCCGCCACCGGCGGCCTGGCCCTGGCGACCTTATTGACCATGAGCCACGCCCTGAACGACGCCTGGACCTCGCTCCTGAGCCCCTTGCTGCCGCAGATCGCCAGCGCCTACCAGGTCACGATCGGCCAGACCGCGATCCTGGTGGCGATTCTCTCGTTCGTCGGCTCGATGCTCCAGCCGCTGATGGGCGCGCTGGGCGACCACATCGACCGCCGGCTGCTGGCGGCGTTCGGCCCGGTGCTGACCGCCGCCGGCATGACCACCTTGGGCTACGCGCCCAACTTCTGGCTGCTGGGCGGCCTGGTGATGCTGGGCGGCCTGGGCAGCGCGATCTTCCACCCCGCCGGCGCCGCCTTCATCGCCCGGGGCGCGAGCGCCGGCCGCCGCGGCCTGTTTGTCTCGATCTTCTCGGCGGGCGGGACGGTCGGCATGGCGCTGAGCCCGCTGATCGCCGACGCTTTCACGCTGCGCACGCTGCCCTATCTGCTGCCGCTGGGCCTGCTGCTGGGGGCGATCACCTACGCCGTCACGCCGGCGGACCCATCCTCCAGCCGCACCGCCCGCCGGCTGGCCGACTACGTGGCGGTGTTCAAGGGGCCGATCCGGCTGCTGTGGGGCATGAGCGTGCTGCGCTCGCTGTCGAGCGTCGCCTACGCCAGCCTGCTGGGCTTCCTGCTGGCCTCGCGCGGCGCGGGCGACCATCTGAGCGCGAGCCTGGCGGTCTACAACGCCGCCTCGGCGCTGGGCGGCGTCGTCGGCGGCAGGCTGTCCGACCGGCTCGGGCGCACGGCGGTGATCCGCTCCAGCATCCTGCTGACCATCCCGCTGTTCATCGGACTGGTCTACTCGCATCCCGGCCAATGGTGGTATTATCCCCTCACCGCGCTGGTCGGGGCGATGGTGATGGCCAACATCCCGGTCTCGATCGTGGCGGCCCAGGAGTACGCCCCCGACAACATGGCCACTGCCAGCGCCCTGATGATGGGCTTCGCCTGGGGCACGTCGGGCGTGCTCTACCTGCTGATCGGCAAGCTGGCCGACCTGACCTCGCCGGCGACGGCGATGGTCTGCGCGATTCTGCTGCTGCTGCCGGCGGTCGCCCTGGCGGCGCGCCTGCCCGAGCCGCCGCGCGCCGGCCCGCCCTTGTCCTGATCTTGCGAGCTATGCTTTCCGGCGGCGTTTGCGCGCCAGCAGCCAACGCCGCCGCGCCGGAGGTGCTATGAACCACGATCTCGCCGCCGCCGTCGCCGCCAGCGCCACCGCCCTCGCCGATGAGCTGGCCGCCGCCCTCGCCGCCCTGGAGGGGACCGCCTACGCCGCCATGGACGCCGACGCCCGCCAGCAGGCCGCCGCCCAGATGGTCGGGGCGCTGCTCGACGATCTGCGCGGCGAGCGGCCGATCGAGGAGTACACGCTGGGCCTGGCCCACGCCCGCGCCGCCACCCCCAACTACCGGATCGAGGATTTCCGCCACGCCCATCTTTCGTTCCAGGCCGTGGCCTACCGCTTCGTCGATCAGCAGTACCCCGCCGACACTCTGGAGCACGCCCGGGCCGCCGGCGTCGTCACCGCGACGCTGATGCGCGGCATGTACGGTTTCTATGAGACCTACGCCCGCGAGCGCGAGCGGGCGCTGCTCGAGTCCGAGCAGGAGTTTCGCGCGCTGTTCGCCGCCATGAACGATATTGTTATCCTGTTCGACCAGGACGGCCGCTATCTCAAGGTGGCGCCGACCAACCCGGCCCTGCTCTATCGCCCGCCGGCCGAGCTGGTCGGCAAGACGGTCTTCGACGTGCTGCCGCGCGAGGTCGCCGAGCTGAATCTGGCGGCCATCCGCCAGGCTCTGCTGCTCCAGCGGCCGGCGCCGATCGAGTACCAGCTGGCGGTGCCCGAGGGCGCGCGCCGCTTCGCCGGCTCGGCCTCGCCGGTCAACGCCGAAAGCGTGGTGCTGGTGGTCCGCGATGTGACGGAGCAGAAGGAGCTGGAGGAGGACCGGCGCCGCGCCCAGGTCCAGGAGGAGATTCTGCGCGCCCAGGAGGCGGTGCTGGCCGAGCTGTCGACGCCGCTCATCCCGATCACCGACGAGGTGGTGATCATGCCGCTGATCGGCGCCGTCGACTCGCGGCGCGCCCAGCAGGTGATCGAGGCGCTGCTGCACGGCGTCGCCTCGACCCGCGCCAGGACGGCGATCCTGGATATCACCGGCGTGCCGATCGTCGACACCCAG
>DASWWB010000279.1:0-1698 GCA_036406115.1 Herpetosiphonaceae bacterium | reverse complement strand
TCGCGCAGCGCGAGGGCGCAGGAAGCGGCGATGCCATGGCGGCCGAGCGCCAGCAGGGCCGCGCCGGCCAGCGCGCGCTCGTCCCCCTGCTCGGCGGCCAGGGCGGCGGCGGCATCGGCGAGCGCATGGGTCAGATCAGATGGAAGCATCAGTGATTCGGCCACAGAGAAGTCCTCGCTTTCGGCGGGATGGAACCGCGCCATTCTAGCCCGTTTGAGCTGCGGCGACAAGCGCTAGGCCGCGTAGTACCAGCCCCAGACGTAGCCCAGCGCGCCGACGTAGCTGGTCAGCGCCTTGAGCGGCTTGAACCCCGGGCGCCACGAGGGCGCGGCGAACGAGTAGGGCAGCACCACGTTGATCGGCAGGATCGCGGTGCGGAAGGCCAGGTAGGCCAGGGCGTGGAGCGGCGTCTTGAGGTTGCGGCCGCGGGCGCGGGACGGATCGCGGCGCACCTCCTGGGCGTGGCCGAGACCGTAGAGCCAGTGTTTGCGCAGCAGCGCCCGCAGCGTGGCCGGCGCCGGATGCCAGGCCCAGGTGCGCGGCACCAGCAGGAAGCGGTAGCCGGCCCGCCGCACCCGCTGGAAAAACTCGGTGTCCACGCCGCGCACCAGCTCGTCGCTGAAACCGCCGACCTCGTCGTAGACCCGGCGCGGCACCGCGCAGCAGGTGGTGGTCAGCTCGCTGTAGAACGATGGCGGGTCGGGATTGGACTCGAGCGGCTCATCGACCACCGCGTGCTCGATCCGCGGCACCTCGCGCGCCACCCAGCGCTGGAAGCGCGAGGCGTCGGGCGGCAGCAGCTTGGCGGCGCCGCTCACGCCGACTGTCGGATCGGCGGCCAGGGCGCCGACCATGCGCTCCAGGGCGTCGTCGTTGCCCAGCACCGCGTCATCGTCGATGAAGACCAGGTAGGGCGCCGTCGTGCGGGCGGTGGCGGCATTGCGGGCCCGGCCGTTGGGCCGCACGCCCACCGCCACCTCCAGCTCGGCCGGCTGCCAGGACTGGCGGGCGACCGACGCCCGCAGCTTCTCAATCCGGCCATCAAGTGATGGAATAACAACGGCAAATGTGGGATAATCCATGCGATACTCACGCTAGCCATGCTCTCGGGGCGATTATAGAGCCAGAGAGCCCGACTGACAATCCAGCCGCCCGGGCTGCCTCCGGCGCGCCTTCAGTGGATACACCAGCCGCATGACGCATCTCTCACAATCACCGTTCTCGGCCCAGGAGCAGGCGACGATCCAGCGGCTGCTGCCGCCGGATCTGGCCCGGCCGCTCGCCGCCACCGACCCCGCCGCCCCCGCGCTGGGCGCGGCGATCGCCTGGCTCAAGGAGCGGATCGACGCCCTGGGCCGCTTCGTGCCGGCGCCGGTCGCCCGCCATCACCTGCGCGCCCCCGCGCCCGGCGAGATCTCCGGCGCGCTCTGGGAGGGCTCGCTGCTCTTCGCGGACCTCTCCGGCTTCACCGCGCTCTCGGAGCACCTCGCCAGCCTGGGCAAGGAGGGCTCCGAGGAGATCACCAGGATCATCAACCTGCTGTTCTCGGCGCTGGTCGAGGAGATCGAGCTGCACGGCGGCGACCTGATCAAGTTCGGCGGCGACGCGCTGACCGCCTTCTTCGACGCCGGGCTGCTCGGCCCCGAGCACGCCGCCTGGGCCGCCGGCGCCGCCAAAGCCATGCAGGCCGCCATGGAG
>DASWWB010000278.1:0-2556 GCA_036406115.1 Herpetosiphonaceae bacterium | reverse complement strand
TCAAGCCAGCGGTGGGTCCGCTCCATCGCCGCCCGGGTGTAGGCCGGGGTCGAGGGCTGGGGCGCGCACTCGTCGAAAGCCATGATGATGTCGGCGCCCAGCTGCTCCTCGATCGCGATCGCTCGCTCGGGCGTGAAGCGGTGGGTCGAGCCGTCGATATGCGATTTGAAGGTGACGCCGTCCTCGTCGATCTTGCTGTTCGGCCCCAGGCTGAAAACCTGGAAGCCGCCCGAGTCGGTGAGGATGGGCTTCGGCCAGACCATGAAGCGGTGCAGGCCGCCCAGCTCGGCCACCAGGTCGGCGCCGGGCCGCAGATACAGATGATAGGTGTTGGACAAGATGATCTGGGCGCCAGCCGCCTCGACTTCCAGCGGGTCAAGGGTTTTGACCGTCGCCTGGGTGCCGACCGGCATGAACACCGGGGTCAGGATCTCGCCGTGGGGCGTGTCGAACCGGCCGGCGCGCGCGCTCTGGTCGGTGTGCTCAAGAGTGAAGGTGAAGCTGTTCATAGCCTGGAATTATACCGCATCCGGGCCGGCTCACGGCCCCGCGACCTGCGGCAGATAGGTCGCGCCGCCGACTGTCAGGATGATTTGCTGGAAGCCGCCGGCCGGCTCCAGCCCGATCAGCGCGCCGAACCGCGTTCCGAACGGCGCCTCCGGCAGCCCGATGATCAGATCCGCCTCGCGCGCCGCGACGGGCAGCTCCCCCAGCGCCCATCTGGCGGTATTGTCGCTGATCGTGGGCGCTGTGCCGACTGTGTCGCCGATCAGGGTCGCGTCCGGCGGCAGGGAGAGGGTCAGCGTTTGCGGCGCCGAGGCCTGGAACCCGCCGTTGCCGAAGCGCAGCCTGACCCGCGCCGCGCCGCCGCCCGGGCCGATCGCGCCGGACGCCGCCACGTAGGGCGCCGCCGCCCGCGGCAGCAGCCGCAGATCGTTGCCATTCCCCTCGCTGTATCCCGACCAGACGATCCCCGCCGGCAGCTCGATGACCTCGAACAAGTCCTGGCGCCAGATGCCGTTTCTCGGCCCCGGGTTGGCGTCGGCGACTATCAATGGCGCGTCGCGCGCCCCGAGCATCCACAGCTCGCGCCCATAGACGGTACCGGTTGCGTTGCCGAACATGTCGTCGGCTGGCATGAAGAGTTTGCCGCCGACCGCCCGCAGCCAGCCTTCCGCTGACACATCGGCTTTGAAGGAGGCGACGGGCCGCGTGCCGGCGGCGGTGCCGTCCGTCCGCCAGAGCGTGCTCAGGCTCCCCGAATAGCTAAAATAGAGCAGGCCGTCGAAGCGGGTCAGATTAGTGATCACGCCCTGTTCGTAGTGTTGCAGGTCGGTTTTAAGCTGGACGCCGGCCACGGTGCCGGCGGCGGTGCCGTCCGTCCGCCAGAAGCCCAGCCGGCCGTCGATGTGGGTGGCGCCGAACAGCACATGGTCGCCGTCGGCGATGAAGCCGCCGATCTGGCGCAGGCCGAGCGGGCCCAGGTCGATCTCACGGCGCTCGTTCCCCCGGTAGATCAGCAGCTTGTGCGTGCCGTAGAGCATGGTCGCCACCAGCGACGGGCTGGCTGCCGGCCCATCCTGCCACCAGCGCCTGGCGAAGGGCTCGCAATCGCAGGTTGCGAGCGTTTGCAGGGCGCCGCCGCCGTAGCGCAGGAAGGCATGCCGTGGCTCGCCGTACTGGTCCGGGTAGCGCTCCGACCAGGCGTAGAGCGCTCCGTTGAGGGCGTCGAGCCGGGCGATCGAGGCGCTGTAGTTCGGCCCCAGATTGATTTGGGCCATGCTCCTGGTGCCGGCGGCGGTGCCGTCAGTCCGCCAGAGCTGCTGGACGATCGGCTGGCCGGTGGTCTGGGCGAAGAAGTAAAGGCGCCCGCCAAGCTCGGCCATGTTGCTGGCCGGCAGTGCGCCGGATTGGGCACGGACCATGCCGGTGCCGGCGGCGGTTCCGTCCGAGCGCCATAGCTCGAAGCCATCGGCCCGCAAGACTGTGAAATAGGCCGCGCCGCCCAGCGCCCCGATCTGGCCGATGGATGTGCTCTCGCCGCCAGGCGTCAGGTCGCTGACAAGCTGGGTGCCGTCGGCGGTGCCGTCGCTGATCCACAGCTCGCGGCCGATGTCGTGGCGCTCGGCTGTGAAAAACATCCTGTTGCCGACCTTGGTGAGGAGCTTGGGATCGGAGCCGTTCCAGCCGGGGTTGATGGCTTTGATCTGCCGCACCGGCAGCGTGGGCTCCGGCGCGGGAATTTGGCTGGCGGCGGGGCGGCCGGGCAGATTTGCGGCCAGCAGGCCGAGCAGGAGCCAGAGCAGGATGGCGCGGCGGGTCGGAGTGCGCGGGACGGAGGGCTGGGGCATCGGGTTTTCCTCTCGGAGGGGCCGCCGGGATCTCGGGGCCGGATGGGTTGCCCGGCGGACGGCGCGCGGTGATCCAGTGGAGCTGAGCCTGCTTGCGCCGGCAGCCCCCCGCGCGCCCTCCCGTCGTCGCCTGCGCCGTGGCGGGGCTTCTGCCAGGCGGCGCGCGGTAATCCAGTGGAGCTGAGCCTGCTTGCGCCGGCGGCCC
>DASWWB010000277.1:0-1698 GCA_036406115.1 Herpetosiphonaceae bacterium | reverse complement strand
CGTCAGCACGATCTCATCGACGATCTCGCCGGTCTGGCGCTCAGCGGCGTCGGCCAGCGCCCGCAGCAGCGCGCCGTACAGCTCGCGGGCCGGGTGCTCGGCGTAGAGGAGATTGCAGGCCAGCTCGCCGTCGCGCTCGGCCACCGCGAAGGGCAGCCGCTCCAGCAGCGCCCGGTCGATCCCCGCCGCCCGGCCCATCAGCCGCACGCAGCCGGTGACCGTCGTCTCGCGGTTGCCGACCAGCGCCCGGGCCGCCGGCTCGCCGACCTGGAGGCCGTGCATTGTCTGCCGCACCAGGGCCGGCATCCAGTCCCGTCCGTCGTCGAAGCGCACCAGCTCGGGCTCGCCGCGCCGGTTGACGTAGGCCGCCCGCGCCGCATCGGTGCCGATGTCGATTCCTAGCCGCATCGCCGTCCTCCATCTTTTTGTCGAAATGACACTATCTCGGATCTAAAAAAGAAAGCGCGCTTGAGCGCTGGATTTGAATTAGTGTCGAATATACACTAAATGGTGATGGGTTGTCAAGGGGGAGTTTTAGGGATCAGGGATCAGGGATCAGGCCGGACGACATGGGGGCGGGCGCTGATGTCGGCGTGCTGCGGCTACGAGTCAGTGGGCTGGTTGCTGATTTGATTGTTGTCGGCCTCAGTCGATAGCTGCCAATGTATCCTGATTGGCTCACTGCGGCTTTGGGGATGGACCTGATCCCCGATCCCTAGCCCGCCTATTTCTCCCCGTGATACAATACGGCGGCATCCAGAAGCGAGGAATTTCGATGCAATGTCCGCGCTGCAACGCTATCGTCAAAGAGGGGATTAAATTCTGCCCGGCCTGCGGCGGCGGCCTGCCGAGCTGGACCGGGCGGCTCAAGGCCGGCGACGTCCTGGCGGAGCGCTACAAGGTCGAGCGGCCGCTGGCGCGCGGCGGCATGGGCGCGGTCTATCTGGCCAGCGACATGCGGCTGGGCGACGCCCCGGTGGCGCTCAAAGAGATGACGCTGCACCACGCGCCGGGCGACACCGAAACCTGGCAGCGGGCGGTGGAGGAGTTCCGGCGCGAGGCGTCGCTGCTGGCGCGGCTCAGCCACCCCAATCTGCCCCATGTGATCGACCAATTCGAGGCCAACGGCAATCAGTTCCTGGTGATGGAGCTGATCGATGGCCGGACTTTGCGCGCCGAGCTGGAGTCGCGCAGCGCGCCTGTGCCGCTGGGCGAGGCGCTCGACTGGTTCCGCCAGCTGGCCAGCGTGCTGTCGTATCTCCATGGCCAGGCCTCGCCAATCATCTACCGCGACCTCAAGCCCGCCAACATTATGCTGCGGCCCGACGGCCGGGTGACGCTGATCGATTTCGGCATCGCCCGCCTCTACAAGCCGGGCCAGAGCGGCGACACCTCGGTCTACGGCACGCCCGGCTACGCTCCGCCCGAGCAATACGGCCTGGGCCAGACCGACGCCCGCTCCGATGTCTACAGCCTGGCGATGGTGCTGCACGAGGTGCTGACCGGCCACGATCCGGCCCGGCGCAAAAACGTCAGGCCGGCGCTGGTCCACGAGGCGCGCCCGGACGTGCCGGAGCATCTGGGCCAGGCGCTCAACCGGGCGCTGGCGCTGGAGCCTGATGAGCGCTTCGCCAGCGTCAACGAGCTGGCCGAGGCCATGCGCGGCCCGGCGCTGGTCGCCTCGCCGACCAAGCCGGG
>DASWWB010000276.1:0-2136 GCA_036406115.1 Herpetosiphonaceae bacterium | reverse complement strand
GCCTCTCCCAGCGCCGCCAGGTCCAGCCGCTCGTCCAGCCGCTCCTCGATGAAGCCGCAGACCGAGCGGACCAGCGCCTGCCTGCTGTCCTCCTCGTCGGGCCGGCAGCGCTGGCAGGCCCGGAAGCCGGCGGCCAGCGCGTCGGCGGGCGCGGCGAAAAAGCGCACCTGCTCGCGGCGCGGCCGGCGCGACGGGCAGCCCGGCCGGCAATAGATCCCGGTCGAGCGCACGGCATAGACAAAGCTGCCGGCGCCCCGCTCGTCGCGCTCCAGCACGGCGGCCCAGCGCGCCTCCTCCAGCGATTGCATGTCATTCATCAGGTCATTCCTCCTGCCTCGATCATACGCCGGGCATCGGCGCCCTGCCAGCGGATTCTTGCGCTCAAACTCGCGGAATCGGCCGTCGCGCCACTGACGTTGGGAGCGCTCCCAAAACAATCAGGGCTTTGTAATGGCAAAATTGATTAATTCGGCGGGACGTGATAGAGTTGCCCGCCATACCTGGCGCATCCGAAACGCACCGCTCATCTATCAAGCCGCAAGAGAGACCCGCCCGAGCGCGGATTGTCAGGCGAAACCACCTCAAACACATATCAACTCACGTCATGCTGGAGCCGATCTTGTTGATTGGCCCGAACCATAAGCCGGCGATGCCGAGGCGGTAGCGTCGCCGGGCGAGATCGATATCACCGCATCGATCACCATTCAAGGAGTTGGACGTATGGGTCTGGTATTCGGACGAAGGACTCGATGGTTGATGGTTATGACGCTGCTGGCGGCGATCGTGCCGGCCAGCATCTCGGTGGGCACGGCGATCGCCGCCCCGGCTACGGCGGCGCAGGTCGCGGCCCAGGCCGGCTGCGCCAGCGCCACGCTGCATAAGGGCGCGAACACGGCCCGCTGGCTGGAGTTCTGCGGCAATGTCGAGGTGAAGGGCAGCCCCGAGAGCATCGCCCGCAAGGCGCTGGCCGGCCGGACCGGCGCGCTCGGCCTGCAAGCCGACGGCCAGGACCTGGCGCTGCTCGGCGTCCAGCAGTCGGGCGAGCAGACCTTTGTGCGCTTCCGCCAGGTCTATCGCGGCGTGCCGGTTTATCTGGGCCAGACCCTAGTGCAGTACAGCACGAGCGGCCAGGTCGTGCTGATCAACAATCACACCCTGCCGGCCCTGAGCCTGGATGTGACGCCGGCGATCGGCGCTGACGCGGCGGCCGCAGTCGCCCGGGGCGCGGTCGAGGGCGGCGCCCAGCTGCGCCACCCGTTGGAGCGCGAGCTGGTGGTCTACGGCGAGGGCACCAAGCCGCAGCTGGCCTGGCACCTGACCCTCTACACCACCAGCCCGGTCGGCGACTGGCACGTGATGGTCTCGGCGACCACCGGCAAGGTGATCGGCAGCTGGGACCAGCTGTTCAACGACGGCGGCACCGCCCTCAACTACGATCCCAACGCGGTGCAGCAGACCGGCGACACCTCGCTGCGCGACATCAGCGACGCGAACTCGCCGGCCCTTGAAGCCGCCCGCGTCAACCTGACCCTGGCCAACCTGGCGAGCGGCACCGGCCAGCTCAAAGGCACGGCTGTCGATGTTACCGCCCCAGGCGTGTCCGGCTGCAGCCTGCCGTACAATCCCGGCCAGGCCAACGAGCCGACGCGCGCCTACAACTACACCCGCGACGACGACCGCTTCGAGGAGGCCACGGCCTACGCCTCGATCGACGGCATCCAGACCTGGTTCCAGTCGCTGGGCTTCAACAACGTCAACAACCGGTCGATCCCGATCGATGTCCACTGTATCCCGGATGACAACTCGTTCTACAGCTCCGGCGACAAGGCCCTGCACATGGGCGACGGCGGCGTGGACGACGGCGAGGACGCCGACATCGTGGCCCACGAGTACGGCCACTCGGTCCACGACAACCAGGTCCCCGGCTGGGGCCCCGGCCCGGTCAACGAGCAGCGCGCCATGGGCGAAGGCTTCGGCGACTTCCTGGCCGGCATGTATTACATCAACAAGGGCAACGCCACGTTCATGGCGAACTACAAGTACTGCATCGGCGAGTGGGACGCCGCGTCGTACAACCCGGTCGCGACCGGCAACGCCGGCTCGGGCTGTCTGCGCTGGATCAACGGCCGCAACGAG
>DASWWB010000275.1:0-1987 GCA_036406115.1 Herpetosiphonaceae bacterium | reverse complement strand
CGCCAAGCGTACCGGCCGGGCCTGTACGGCCCTGGTCGCAGCGCCGGCGCTGGTGATTGGGTCCAAAGCCCAGGTCGAGGCCTACCGCCAGGGCAAGGTTGCCAAGCTCCCCGAGTGGTACGCCAGCTGGGCGGATTTCTTACCCCACTGGGCCATTCACATGCTGGAGTCGCCGCACGACGTGGCCCAGTTCTTCCGCTCCGCCCAGACCCAGCCCGACGTGCCCCACGTCGGCATGCTCACCCTCTCCGCCCTGGCGCTCGACGCCGGCTGGGAGGTGAGTAGCCGCCAGCAGGTTGGTCCGCTCTGGACCCGCCTCAACGCCCACGCCCACAGCGCCCGCGAGGATCTCGACCGTGATGCGCGCACGACGCCCGCTGACGAGACGGACGACGATCGCCGCGCGGCGACCGACCGGACCGGGCAGCCCAGCCGCACACGTGCCCGCGATGCCCTGCTCCGGCCCACCTATCGCCCGCGGAAACGTGGCGCGGTAGTCTGCCCGGACTGTGCTCGGGTGCAGGTCGAAACCGAGGGCGAGACCAACGGCACGCCCCTGGAGCGGAGCGCCATCCGCAGTATCGCCGACGGGCGCTGCCAGTGGTGTGGCACGCCCTACGCCCACCGCACCCGCCGCTGGAACAACACCAGTGACGCCAAGCTGCCCCTGTTCAAAAAGGGCAGCCCGTGGTATAGCGACTTCGCCAGCGATGTCGATCCCCGCACCGGGGAGCAGGTCAGTGCCATTCCGTGGGGCGCGCGTCCGCGCTCGAACCCGCGCATGGCGCTCGGCTCGTTCATCAAGGCCCGCTACACGGGCTGGGTGGACGTGCTGCTGCTCGACGAGGCGCACAAGAGCAAGGGCGGGGAGACGGCGATTGGCCGGGAAACCGGCAAACTGATCGCCGCCGCCCACCGGACGGTCGCCCTCACCGGCACGATCTTCGGCGGCAAGTGCGCCGATGTGTGGACCCTGCTGTGGCACCTGGGCAATCCGTTGCTCCGGGCGCAGTATCAGTGGGAGGATCGCGAGCTGTTTGTCCGCACGATGGGCCTCATCAAAGAGGTCACGACCGAGCGCGAGTACAAAGCCGATAGCGGGGTCTTCAACGGCAAAACCAGCCGCTCGACCCGCTACGAGGAGCTGCCTGGGATTACCGCCGCCATGGCGGAGATGATCCTGATGCAGTCGGTCAACGTCCAACTCATGGACATGGGCTTCCGCCTGGTCCCCTACACGGAGCAGGCGGTCTACCTCACACCCCAGCCCGCCGTCGCCAGCGCCTATGAGGATGCCGTCGACGCCTTCTATGCATGGTGTCGGGAACACCCGCGGGCGATGGGCAGCGGTCTGCAAATGCTCTTGCAGTATCCCTACATGCCGCACCAGCCCAAAGCGATGCGCTATCTCGACGACATGGAGGAGCCCGTCACCTGGGAGCCAACGGCCACCGCCGATGAGGTCCAGCCGCACCACGAATGGCTGGCCAACTACATTCTGGCCGAGCGCCAGCGCGGGCGGAAGGTGCTCATCTACGCCGAACACACGGGCACGGATGACCTGATGCCCGAGGTTGAGCGCAAAATCATCCAGCTCGCGGCCGAGCAGGGCGTCGCCCTCCGGGGCGCACGCCTGTACTCGCAGGGCGACCACACGGGCTGTAAGGTCCGGCCGGGCGCCCGCGATGCCTGGTTTGCCGCCCAAGCCCAGGCTGGGGTGGACTTTGCCATGTGCAATCCCCGCCTGGTCGATGTCGGCATCAGCCTGCTCGACTTCCCCTCGGTGGTGTTCCTCCAGCCGACCTACAGCCTGTTCGTGTTTGACCAGGCCAAGAAGCGGCCGTGGGGACCGATGCAGACGCAGCCCGTCGAGGTGACGTGTCTGGCCTACGAGGGCACGATGAGTTCGCTCGCGCTGGGGATCCTGGCGGAGAAATCCGCCGCCCTGGCCTGTCTCAAGGGCAACATGCTCAACGCCGGCATCGCC
>DASWWB010000274.1:0-2374 GCA_036406115.1 Herpetosiphonaceae bacterium | reverse complement strand
AAACTGCCTGTTCTGTGGGATGATTGACTGCCTCATAAAGCTCGTCGCTGACTTCGGCTGGCGCTGACGACTGACGACTGCCAGCTGACGACTGCCCATTTGCAAAATCTCCCAGCCTATGCTAGAATGCTCCGCGTTGAGGGCGATTAGCTCAGCTGGTTAGAGCGCCACGTTGACATCGTGGAGGTCGATGGTTCGAGTCCATTATCGCCCACCATCGCGAACGGCATCCCTGTTACCCCGGTAACTGGATGCCGTTTCTGTTTGCCTGGCGCACAAAGGAGTGCTGATGTCGGAGCTGTTTGGCGGGGCGCTGGGGCGCCCGTGGGTGATCGCCCTGCTGGCCGCCTGGGCGCTGCTGCTGTTCGGCGGCTTTATCTTCGGCGCGACCAACGCCGACGGCAGCAGGCGCATGCCGGCCTGGACGCGGATGGGCTCGTCGCTGGCGCTGACGGCGCTGGCCTGGGGCGCCGCGCTGGCCGCCGGGCCCGGCCTGGGTTGGATCGCGGTCCTCGCCGCCCTGGGCATGACCTTCGGCCTGATCGGCGATCTGTTCATGGCCCATCTGATTCCGGCCAAAACGCCAGTGCTGGGGGGGATCGGCTCGTTCGGCGTCGGCCATGTCTGCTACATCGCCAGCTTTTTGCTGTGGGGTGCGAGCTTCGCCGCCGGCGGCGCGACCCCCCGCCTGCTGGCCTGGGCGGCGTGGCTGCTGCTCGGCCTCGCCGGCTGGTATTGGATTGTCTTCCGCCCGGCCAAGCCGAGCGCGCTGCACTGGGCGGCGCTGCCCTACACCCTGCTGCTGGCCACCACCGCCGGCGTGGCCACCGGTCTGGCCCTCTCCGCCGCCGCCATGATTCCGCTGGCCGTCGGCGCCGCCCTGTTCCTGCTGAGCGATCTCATCCTCGCCACCCAGCTGTTCAACAAAGCCCATTTCCCGCTGATCAGCGACGTGGTCTGGCTGACCTACGGCCCCGGCCAGATGCTGATCGTCCTGGCCATGGCCGGCCGCCTCCTCGCCTAGCCTCGCGCGACAAGCAGCCTGTCGCGCGGCCATCGCGCCCCTGTCGCGCCGCCCCGCCTAACCTGCCCGCAGAAACCGATCTTGAGCGGGCGGACGGCCCGGCGGGAGCTGCGCAATGGCTGGCGAGAATCGCGTGTCGGAGATGGCGGATCGACTGAATCGGACCCATGGCTGGGGCCTGGCGCCGCCGGAGCGCGCCCGCCTCTGCCGCCAGGCGCTGGAGCGCATCGCCCGCCGCCCGCCCGACCGGCCGCTGACCGACGCCGGGCTCGCCACGCTGCTCTGGGCGCTCCACGCCGATCAGCCGATCGTGCTGGCGGCGCTCGATCCCGCCCGCCCCGGCCACGACCAGGCCTGGGCGACAATCCACGGCTTTATCCTGGCCTGGCTGCGCCGCCGCCAGTTCCAGCTCCACAACGACCTGCTGCTCAACGAATACTCGCCCGATATCTGCGCCATGGAGCTGGTGCGCGCCCATCTTTTGGCCTTCGGCTACGCCAGCAGGCTGGAAACCTACGTCGCCCGGATCACCGAGCGGGCGACCAAGCAGTGGCTGCGCTCGCACGCCGCCCGCAAACGCGGCGGCGGCGGCATCCGCGCCCCCCTCGCCGCCACGGAGCCGCCGGGCGCCGAGCCCGCCCGGGCCTGGAGCCACTGCTACCTGAGCCAGCCCGTCGGCTCGGATCAGGAATTGTCGTGGGACGAGGTGCTGCCCGACGCCGCCCAGGCCACCGCCGGCGCCGCCGAGGAGGCGCTGCTGCTCGGCGAGATCGAGCGCTGCGTGCGCGAGATGGACCGCGATCCCTGCTACGCGCTGCTCGTCGATGTCTGGCGCGAGCTGCTGCTGGAGGATCCCAACATCACCGCCCTCGCCCGCCAGCGCGGCGTGCCGCCCAAAACCCTGTTCAACGTCAAGGACCGCCTCGCCCGCCGCCTCATGCCGGTGATGGAGCGCTGGGCGGCGGAGCTGGCGTGATGGGGATCGGGGACTGGGATCAGGGGTCAGGGGTCAGGGGTCAGGCCGGACGGCGGAATAGCGGGCGTCGCCGGTGGATTGTCGCGACGGCAAAGCCGATTGGGCAGCGCGCTGCTTGTCAATCTTGACCTGACCCCTGATCCCCGACCCCTAAAATCCTTGTGCGGCGCGCAGCTTGTCAATCCTGACCTGACCCCTGATCCCTGACCCCTAAAATCCTCGGGCAGCGCGCAGCTTGTCAATCCTGACCTGACCCCTCTCCTCGCGGCACGCGACCTGCCCGGCATCCGCTATACTGGGCGTGTTCGCCATTGCAGGAGAGACCATATGCCGTTGAACCGATTGCTGCGCGTTGTTTCGTTCGCCGGCGCGCT
>DASWWB010000273.1:0-4526 GCA_036406115.1 Herpetosiphonaceae bacterium | reverse complement strand
GACCGTGGCGACGGCCAGCGCGACCGCCACCCCGCTGCCGCTGCCGCCGCCGCCAGGCATGGTCCCGGTGCCGGCCGGCGAGTTCGTCATGGGCAGCAACGACTCGGTGCCCGACGAGTGGCCCGAGGGCAAAGGCTACCTGGCGCTGTTCTACATCGACCGGGCCGAGGCGACCAACGCCCAGTACCAGCGCTGCGTCGACGATGGGCGCTGCACGCCGCCCCTCAAGCTCGCGTCAGCCACTCACACCGCCTATTACACCAATCCGTTTTACGCCGAATATCCGGTCGTGAACATCGACTGGACCCAGGCCCGCGCCTACTGCGAGGCCCAGGGCAAGCGGCTGCCGACCGAGGCCGAGTGGGAGAAGGCCGCCCGCGGCCCGGACGGGTTGATCTACCCGTGGGGCAACACCTGGGACAACGGGCTGCTCAACGCCTGGGGCGCCGGCGACGGCGGCGACACGCAGGCGGTCGGCTCCTTCCCCGAGGGCGCCTCCTTCTACGGCGCGCTCGATATGGTCGGCAATGTCTGGGAGTGGACCAGCTCGCTGGATGTGCCGTATCCCTACAACGCCACCGACGGCCGCGAAATCCCCTCCGATCCCCGGCTGCGGATTATCCGGGGCGGGGCCTGGGGCCGCGACGCCCGCAACGCTCGCGCCCCCGACCGCGACCGCCGCGCCCCCACGGAGTTCAACGACAACCTGGGCGTGCGCTGCGCCACCACCCAGCCCTACCAGCCGGCCGGCATGGATTTCATCCCCGCCGGGTCGTGGGTCATGGGCGCGCCCGACGACCGGCTCGCGGCTTGGAAGGCGCAGTTCGGCTGGGACGGGCTGACCAACGAGCAGCCGACCACGGCGATTTCCATGCCCGCCTTCTATCTGGACCGGACCGAAGTCACCAACGCCCAATACAGCGCGTTTATCTCCGCCACCGGCCATCCGCTGCCGCTCAACGCCTTCGATCCGGTCGGCCTGGCGGCATGGAACGCCGACGGCACCTTCCCGCTCTCGCTCACCGATCATCCGGTCGTCAACGTGACCTGGGCCGACGCCGACGCCTACTGCGCCTGGCGCGCCAAGCGGCTGCCGACCGAGGCCGAGTGGGAGCGCGCCGCCAAGGGCGATGGCCAGCCGACCTGGCCCTGGGGCGACCAGTGGAACTTGGAGAACGCCAACATCGCCGAGAGCGGCCGCGGCACCACGGCGCCGGTCGGCACCCATCCCGGCGGCGCCGGCCCCTACGGCACGCTCGATCTCGCCGGCAATGTCTGGGAGTGGACCAGCACGATCTACCGGCCCTACCCCTACGATCCCGCCGACGGCCGCGAGGACGCGGCGAGCGAGAATCCCCGCGTGCTGCGCGGCGGCTCCTGGCTCGATGACCGCCGCGCGGTCCACGGCAGCGGCCGCAACTCGTTCCAGAGCACGCTCTCAAACAACAATGTCGGGTTCCGCTGCGCGTTGGATGCGCCGAAGTAGTGTTTCAGGGGCCAGGGGCCAGGGTCAGGCCGAACGGCGAGGCCTAGCGCCGCTTCGTGCGGCGGGTATTGGCTTGGGGCCGGCCCTGATCCCTGATCCCTGATCCCTGACCCCTAACGCTGTTTCCGGTGGATGAAGGCTCCCAGTTTGACGCAAACCCCTAGCCTGCCCTATAATCTGCGGTGCTTGTTCCATTTCTCACACCGCTTCAGGAGGCACTGCTGGTGGATTACTTTATCAACGCCCAGCCGGGATTCCCGTTCACGGCGAGCCCCGCCCTAGGCTTGTTTGCACTCTGGGTCCTTGTGGTGATCGGCGCCATCTTCTGGCTGCGCGCCCAGGCGCCCAAGAACCAGGCCCGCCAGGCGTTCCGCCAGCGCACCGCGACGGCCCTGCTGGTGATTGGCGGTCTCGGCATCGTCCAGCTCCTGACGCGCACCTTTCTCGTCCCGGTCATCGAGTGGCGGCTCTGGACCTATCTGATCTTCTTTGTCGGCCTGGGCTACGCTGTCTACGCCTTCAACTACTCGCGCACCCGCCTGGCCGCCCAGGTCGCCGCGACCAAGGGCGCCCGCCCCGAGCGCCAGAGCGCCATCGCCAGCCGCAAGGCCCCGGTGCCGCCGACCCCGCCCGGCACCAAGAGCGAGCCGCGCCCCGTGGCGACGACCGGCCGCCGCGACGCCCGCCGCGAGCGCAAGCGCGGCCGCTAACCGGCCCCGCCGCCATCCGAGAGAAGACAGCCCGCAGCCAGCGGGCTGTTTTGCTTTAAAATGATCCGGGCCAATCTGGCAGGAGGGGCTATGTTCAGCGAGACAATCCAGGATGGATCGCATATCGTCGGCACCGCCGAGGTGGAGCTGGGCTTCAGCCTCGACAGCGGCATGCTCACGCTGCTGCGTCGGCCCGGCGGCGCCAATTGTATCTGCGTCGGCGGCGCGGACGCGACGGTCGATGTCCAGCTGACCCAGGGCTGGCTGGGCGAGAAGGCGTTCGCCCGCTACCTTGGCCACAGCATCGCCGAGGAGGACGGCGCGGTGGTGCTCGTGATCCAGATCGGCCTGGCGATGCTGCGCCTCCACGACACCTACCGCCTCACCGGCACGCTGGTGGCCCGCTCGATCAGCGTGGAGAACACCGGCCTGACCGAGCAGCAGATGCACTGGGTCCGCCTGGTCATTCCCTACGCCCGCGTCGGCAGCGCCACCGACGGCCGCTTCGAGGCGCCCAGCAACAGCTTCCGCCCCCGGCTGTCGATCGAGACGGTCGCCAAATTCCGCCGGGGCGCGCCGCCCGGCCGCGAGCTGGCGCCGGCGGTGCGCCGCAACCGGCCCTTCGAGAACGCGCCCGACCGCGGCCCCGGCCTGCTGGCGCTCCACAGCACCGCCGAGCAGGAGAATTTGCTCTGCTGGTACTGGAGCACCAGCCAGACCGCCTGGCCCGATATCCACGGCAACAACGAGGCCCTGTCGCTCGGCCACGAGATCGAGCTGGCCGGCTGGCTGCCCGCCGGCGCCACGCTCTCCGGCGGCACCCAGTATTTGATGTTTGTCTCCGGCACCTGGTTCGAGGCGATGCAGGCCTTCAATCGCACCTGGCAGATCGTCGGCCTGCGCCCGGCCTGGGACGCCCCCGGCTGGGTTCGCCAGGCGGCGATCTACGAGACGCACGCCGGCCTCTACGGCGGGTTCGCCGGCCTCGCCGACGCCCTGCCCTCCATCCGCGCCCTCGGCTGCGATACGCTCAATCTGATGCCGGTCTGGGCCTATGACAATCGCTCCGGCAAGCCCTGGGACAACAACTGGGCGGTCTCGGGCTCGCCCTACGCCATCCGCGATTTCGAGCAGCTGGAGCCGACGCTGGGCACCGCCGACGAGCTGCGCGCGCTGATCGGCCGCGCCCACCAGCTCGGGATGCGGGTGCTGTGCGACCTGGTGCTCCAGGGCTGCGCCCGCGACGCCCGCTATGTCACCGAAAACCCCGGCTGGTTCTGCCGCAACGAGCGCGGCCGCCTGGTCTCGTCCCACGGCTGGAACGACACCTACAGTTTCGATTGGGCCAATCCGGCCCTCCAGGCGTTTTTCGTCGATTGGACCACGCGCTTCGCCCAGGAGTACGATATCGACGGCTGGCGGGTCGACGCGCCCCACCGCAAGGAGCCTAACTGGGACCGCCGCCTGACCAGGCCGGCCTACACGACGAGTTTCGGCGTCCTCACGCTGATCGACGAGGTCCGCGCCCGGCTCAAGGCCTTCAAGCCCGAGGCGGCGCTGCTCTGCGAGCTGTACGGCCCGCTGTTCGCGCCCAACCACGATTTCGCCTACGACTATCTCGCCCATTTGCTGTTTTTCCACGCCGGCCTCGGCGCGATTACGCCCTATGAGCTTGGAGAGTGGCTGGAGGATCATTTCCTGGCCCTGCCGCGCGGCGTGGCCCGGGTCTGCTTCACCGAGACCCACGACACCCGCGACATCAATCCGATCGCCGACGCGGTGCGCGGCTCGCGGCTGTCCCGCATGCTGCTGGCTGGGCTGGTCGGCTGCGGATTCGTGCCGATGCTGTGGATGGGCCAGGAGGAGAACCAGCAGCCGTTCCTGCGCCATCTGCTGGGGCTGCGCGTCGAGTATCGCACGCTGCGCGACGGCGACCGCTTCTTCAATCAGGTGCCCTGCGACGCGCCCCAGGTCTGGACGGTGCTGCGCTCGTTCGAGGATGAGCGCCTGATCGTGGCGATGAATATCAGCCCGCACAAACGCACCGCCATCCTCAGCCTGCCGGTGGACCGGCTGAACCTGAGCGACGGCGAGTACCATCTGTATGACGCGCTCAGCGAGCGGGTGATCTGCGAGCGGGAGACTGACACCTGGCGGCCGGAGGAGCTGCTGCGCGTGCCGATGACCTTCGATCCCTACGCCGCCCTTTACATCCAGGTCCGCCCGGGGCCGCCGCCCGCCGCGCCGTCAGCGCTCGATGTTGCGGCTCCCGAGGCGGAAGGCTAGACCCGGCGGATCGCGCCGAAATCTGATGGGATGGGCGGCGGCTG
>DASWWB010000272.1:0-2257 GCA_036406115.1 Herpetosiphonaceae bacterium | reverse complement strand
AAATTGAAAAAATGCCGCGAGGAAACTTGCCTGGCGCCGCGTATTGTGATATTTTGTACATATCGAATAGCCAAGCCCACGGGAGGGTTCGATGGACGACCGCACCCGCGACAAAATCACCGCCATCCACGACGTGAAAACCGACCAGCACACCGACGGCCCGCTAGCCAAGAGCCACACCGCGTCATCAAGCGGCGAAAGCCGCAATCTCGCCGAGCAACGCATCCAGGAAGGCATGGCTGCCGGCGCCTTCAATAACCTGGAGGGCGCCGGCAAGCCCGTCCAGGCCCGGGTGCCGCTCAACCAGCGGCGGGCCGCCGACTTGGTCGAGCAGCGCATTATGGATGCGATGGACGAAGGCGTGTTCGACAATCTGCCGGGCGCCGGCAAGCCGATCGATCTCTACGACGACGTGCATATCCCGCCGGACCTGCGCATGGCCTATCGGATTATGAAAGGCCAGCAGCTCGCCCCGCCCTGGATCGAGATCCAAAAGGAGCACCGCGAGGGCCAGGAGCAATACCGCACCTGGTTTAACTCGGCCAAAGCGCGCTGGAGCCGGTTGCGCCCCGAGGACCGCGAGAAAACCATCGCCGAGCTGCGGCGCCGGGTCAACGAGCTGAACATCATCATCCACAATATGAACGCCGCCGTGCCGATCGACACCATGCGCGCCGGCCTGTTGGTCTACGAGCGCGAGCTGCGGGCGCTCCAGGGCCAGGTCGCCGGCTGATGGGCGCCGCGCTGCTCCAGTCGCCGTCCAAAACCTTCTACGCCGCCCTGTCGATCGGGGCGGCGTTGCTGACGATCGCGCTGAAGTTCACCGCCTACGCCGTGACCGACTCGGTCGGCTTGCTGTCGGACGCGACCGAGTCGGTGGTCAATCTGCTGGCGGCGCTGGTGGCGCTGTGGGCGCTGGTGGTGGCCGCCCGGCCGCCGGACGACGATCACGCCTTCGGCCACTCCAAAGCCGAATATTTCTCCAGCGGCTTCGAGGGGGCGCTGATTGTGCTGGCGGCGCTGAGCATCGCCCTGGCCGCCTGGCCGCGGCTGCTCAATCCCCAGCCGATCGAGGAGGTCGGGCTGGGCCTCGCGCTGTCGCTGGCCGCCTCGGCGGTCAACGGCGTCGTGGCCTGGGTGCTGCTGCGGGCCGGGCGCCGGCTGCGCTCGATCACGCTGGAGGCCGACGCCCGCCACCTGCTGACGGATGTCTGGACCACCGGCGGCGTGCTGCTGGGGATCGGCCTGGTCCAGCTGACGGGCTGGCTGGTGCTGGATCCGCTGATCGCGTTCCTGGTCGCCGCGCAGATCATCTGGGCCGGCGTGCGGCTGATCCGCGACACCGGCTACGGCCTGCTCGACCAAGTGCTGCCCGCCGAGGACCGCGCGGCGATCAGCGCCGTGCTGGCGGTGCATGAGAAAGAGGGCATCGTGTTCCACGCCATCCGCACCCGGGCGGCGGGGCCGCGCCGCTTCGTCTCGCTGCATGTGCTGGTGCCGGGCCACTGGAGCGTGACCAGCGGCCATGCGCTGTGCGACGAGATCGAGCTGGCGATCAGCGCGGCGCTGCCCGAGTGCCATGTGATGACCCACCTGGAGCCGCTGGAGGATCCGATCGCCTGGCAAGACCAGGAGCTTGACCGGATCCGCGAGCACGGCTGATCAGGGCAGGACGCCGCCGAGCCAGCGCCGCCAGGAGCCGCCGAGCAGATTGGCGATGTCGCGGTCGCTCCAGCCCTGCTGGGCCAGCGCGCCGCCGATCAGCCGCAGGTCGCCCCAGCGCGTGAGCTCGGCCGGGATCCCCTCCAGGCCGAAGCCGCCGTCGAAATCCGAGCCGAGCGCCACGTGGCGGGTGTCGCCCGCCAGCTCGCAGACCCGCTCGACGTGGCGCACCAGGTCGCGCAGCGTCACCGACTGCTTGTCGCCGTCCCAGTCCCCGTTGATAAATTTGTTGTAGAGCACCAGGCCCACCACGCCGTCGCGGTCGATGATCGCGCGGATCATCTCGTCACTGAGGTGGCGGTCGCCGGGCACCAGGGCGCGGCAGTTGGCGTGCGAGGAGGCGACCGGCCCTTTGAACGAGCGCATGGCCTGCCAGAAGCTGTCCTCGGCCAGGTGCGAGACGTCGAGGGCCACGCCCAGCCGGTCCATCTCGCCCAGCAGCTCGACGCCGTGGGCGGTGAGGGGGCCGGGCGCGCCGGTGCCGCCGGCGTAGCGGGTGGCGCCCCAGGCTGGGCCGAGCCAGCGCAGGCCGGCG
>DASWWB010000271.1:0-2941 GCA_036406115.1 Herpetosiphonaceae bacterium | reverse complement strand
ATAAAGCCTTTGAACAGCGACTCGATTGTCGACTCGCCGGCGTTGCGCGACTGCATGAAGGTCGTGATGCCGGGCACCAGGCCGTCGAGCAGGCCGCCGAGCCCGGGCGTCTGGGCGGTCGGCTGGGCCGGCTGCTCCTCGGGCTGGGCCTGGTTCGGGGCTTGAGGTTGGGCGTTGGCGGCGCCGCTCATCAATCCGCCCAGCAGGCCGATGAGATCATCGAGGCCGAACGACTCCTTGCCCTTGAGGTTTTGCGCGGCCTGCGCCAAGCCGGTGGCGTAGATCGGCGCCGTGCCGCCCCGGCCCTGCTCGCGCAGCACTTCGCTGGCGTGGTTGAGCGCCTGGTCGACAGTGACCGGCTGGCCCTCCATCTGGCGCAGCGCGCCGGTGATCGTCTCGAAGTTGTAAACCATGTTGTCACCGGTGTCGCCGTTCGCGTAGTCGTCCAGGTTATTGAGATTCTCGCGGTCTTGGCGCAGCCCGTTGGTCATGGCCTCGAACAGATCGGCTAATCCCTGCATGACTGGCTCCTTCGCACTACACGCAATCTGCCCCACAGCGGGGCAACCTGTCACATCTTAAGCGAGAATCGTGCCGGCGGCTAGCTGGCATAGCCCTTGCTGATACGCCTTGCTGTATGATAATGCGGACTGATGTATTGCTTGGAGCCAATCATGCAGCAACCGGCAGCCCTCCGCCCGGCAGCGGCCGGCGTTCCCGCCCAGCAGCGCAGCCTGATTTCGCTGCGCGGCGTCAACAAGAGCTTTGGCAAGAAAGACGCGGTCTCGGATATCTCGCTGGAGATTCAGCCGGGCGAGATTTTCGGCATCGTCGGCCCCTCGGGCTGCGGCAAAACTACGACGGTCCGCATGATGACCGGCGTCTACGTGCCGGACAGCGGCGAGATCAGCGTGCTGGGCAAGGAGCCGAAGCGCTTCACGTCCCGCGACCGCGAGCGGCTGGGCTACATGCCCCAGCTGTTCGTGCTCTATCCCAACCTGACGGTGATGGAGAATCTGCGCTTCGCCGCCTCGACCTACGGCATTTCCTGGTTCGGCCGGCGCCAGCGCCTGGAGTCCATGCTTGATTTCGTCGAGCTGGGAGACGCGCGCGGCACGCTGGCGACCAATATCTCCGGCGGCATGAAGCGCCGGCTCCAGCTGGCCGCCGCCCTTATCCACAACCCCGAGCTGCTGTTCGCCGACGAGCCGACCGCCGGCGTCGACCCGGTGCTGCGCGGCCGCTTCTGGGAGCGTTTCCAATCGCTCAAGGAGCAGGGTCGCTCGTTGGTGGTGACGACCCAGTACGTCAGCGAAGTGGCGTACTGCGACAAGGTGGCGGTGATGCGCGACGGCGAGCTGCTGACGGTCGATTCGCCGGACGGGCTGCGGCGCCAGGCCTTGGGCGGCGAGGTGATCTCGCTGCGGGTCGATCCCGAGGATTCGATGCGGGCGATGCGGCTCCTCAGCCGCCACCCGCTGGTCCGCGATGTCCATCGCATCCGCAACGCCGACCCCGGCAGCCTGGCGGCCTATGTCGAGAACGCCGGCGCGGCGATGCCGGAGCTGATCCAGGCCCTGGCCAGCGACGAGACGATCGATGTGCGCAACGCCCAGGAGTACAACCCGCCCTTCGACGATATTTTCATCACCCTGATGCAGCGGGCCGACGAGGAGCGCGGCGCCGCCGCCGAGGAGACCACCAATGGGTAAGTCGTTTATCCGCCTGATCTCCTTTTTCGCCAAGGAAGTCAACGAAGTCCGCCGCCAGCCCATCCTGCTGGCCGGGCTGATTCTCGGGCCGTTCCTGATCCTGTCGCTGTTCGGCCTCGGCTACACTGGCGAGCGGCCGACCCTGCGCACGGCGCTGGTGGTGCCCGAGGGCCGTTTCAGCGACGAGCAGCTCAAGGATGTGATCGGCAGGATCGGGCCGACGTTCCAGGTGCAGCCGGAGCATGTGTTCACCGAGGAGGAGCCGGCCATGGCCGCCCTGCGCCAGGGCCGGATCGACGTGGTCGAGGTCCTGCCGGCGGCGGCGACCGATGTCTACAGCAGCGGCCAGCAGCTTGATGTGCGCATCACCTACAATCAGATTGATCCGATGCTGCGCGATTGGATCGAATACCTGGCCTACGCTCAGATCACCGAGCTGAACAAAGGCATGCTCCAGTCGTTCATTGGCTCCAGCCAGCAGTCGATGGGCACGCTCAAGGAGTATGTGACCGATGCGCGCGCCGATATCGCGGCGATCCGCAAGAGCATGGCCGGCGGCAACCGCGAGCAGGCCCGGACCGCGATCAAGCAGCTGCGCGACAACGGCGCGCTCCAGCTCGTGGCTGTGGGCCTGGCCCAGCAGGGCGACCCCGACGCCGCCCGCTCGGCTGCGAACCTGGGCGCCATCCAGGCCAATCTTGACGCGCTGGACCGCGACCTGGCCGCCGGCGGCACGCTGGAGCAGCAGGAGCAGCGCCTAGCCGAGCTAGACGGCCAGCTCGCCGAGCTGGACGCGGTGGCCGAGCGGGTGCGGACCGTCGATCCGGCGGTCGCGGTCTCGCCGCTGCGCTCCAAGACCGCCAACCTGGCGCCGCTGGCGACGCCGGCCGAGGGCGAGCCGGCCAAGGCCAGCCAGGACTACGTGCGTTTCTACACGCCGGCGGTGCTGGCGCTGCTGCTCCAGCATATGATGGTGACGCTGGCGGCGCTGTCGCTGGTGCGCGAGCGCCTGCTCGGCACGATCGAGGTCTTCCGGGTCTCGCCGATCAGCGCGCTGCAAGTCCTGATCGGCAAATATCTGGGCTACACGCTGCTGGCGGCGATCATCCTGGCGGCGCTGGTGCCGCTGATGGTGTTCGGCCTGGGCCTGCCGTTCCCGCTGGCGCAGCTGGGGCCGTTCGCGCTGCTGTCGCTGCTGGTGGTCGTCGCTTCGCTGGGCTGGGGCTTCC
>DASWWB010000270.1:0-2487 GCA_036406115.1 Herpetosiphonaceae bacterium | reverse complement strand
CCAATCCCAGCCCCAGGGCCCGGCGCCCGCCGCCGCCCCGCGCGCGTCCTCGCTGCCCAAGCAGAACCACGACGCCGACGCGACGATGATTTTCAGCATCGCCGGGCCCGGCGCCGGGGCCAGCGCCGGCGCCGGGCCGCGCCTGCGGATCAAAGTGCTGGAGACGCCCGATCCCTCGCAGCGCCGCGAAGAAACAATCTCATCCTTCCCCTGCGTGATCGGCCGCGGCGACGTGGCGTTCCCGCTCGCCGGCGATAGCTCGATGTCGCGCAAGCACGCGGAGATCTCGGTCCAGGGCTCGTCCTTCACGATCACGGATCTCAACAGCGGCAACGGCATCTTTATCGACGGCCAGCGCCAAGCCGCCGGCCAGCCCGTCCGCATCGACGGCCGCACCACGGTGCGCGTCGGTCTCTTTACCACGCTGGAGCTGGAGCCCAAGTAGCCCAACAGTCCGGCGACAAGCGCGAGGCGGCCCCGGCAGCGAGCCGGGGCCGCCTCGTCGCATCTTCGGCGCCCGCCTTGCGCCGTATTAATTAATATTCGTCAAAGTTTCTTAATAATGGTAAAATCGCCGCATCGTCCATCCGCCGCTCCCGGGGAGGCGGATGGAGCGGGCCGGAACAGGTCCGGCCGACGTCCCGAAGCGTTGCTAAGGAGCACATACCTATGCGGCAAGCAGTTGGTCGGTGGCGGATGGCGGTTTTGATCGCGGTGATGATCCTGGGATGGGCGCTGGGCGCCGCCGGCGGGACGCGCGCCACGCTGGCGCAGGAGACGGGCGCGAAAGCCGCCCAGCAGGAAGCGATGGTCGTGCGGATTCGGGTGGCGAACGCCAAGCAGCAGGCCGCGCTGGCCGCCCAAGGCCTCGACCTGTTGGAGATGCGCGACGGCAAAGACCTGTTCGCGATGGTGACGCCCAAGGAGTTCGCGGCCCTGCAGGCGGCGGGCTTCGATGTCCGCGTCGACGACGCCCAGACCGACACCATGCGCAGCAAGGCCGGCTTCGACAATGTCGTCCAGGGCGGCTACCGCACCGTCGAGGAGGGCTACGCCCTGCTCAACACCTGGCAGACCACCTATCCCAACCTGGCCCAGGCCTTCACCTACGGCCAGAGCTGGGACAAGAAAACCGCCAGCGGCCCGGCCGGCTACGATCTGCGCGGCATCACCATCACCAACAAACTCATCCCCGGCCCCAAGCCGACCTTCGTGCTGATTTCGGCCATCCACGCCCGCGAAATGGCGACCGCCGAGCTGTCGCTGCGCTTCGCCGAATACCTGGTGACCCGCTACAACACCGACCCGGAGGTCACCTGGCTGCTCAACGAGCACCAAGTCGTGATCATGCCCTTCACCAACCCCGACGGGCGCAAAGACGCCGAGACCGGCATCTACCAGCGCAAAAACAAGAACACGGTCACGGCGCCGTGCTCCTCGCAAAACAGCTCCTCGCAGCCGGGCATCGATCTGAACCGCAACTCGCACTTCAAGTGGGGCACCGTCGATATGCCGAGCCAACCCAAGTGCTCCGCCACCTATCCCGGCCCCAGCGTGGCCTCGGAGCCCGAGGTCAGCTCGCTGGAGGCCTGGATCAGCAAGGTTTTCATCGACCAGCGCGGGCCGAACGACAGCGACCCGGCGCCGGTCACGGCGCGCGATATCTTCATCACGCTGCACTCCTACGGCGATCTGGTGCTCTGGCCCTACGGCTGGGGCTCGACCCTGGCGCCGAACGACGCCGACCTGGCCGGCCTGGGGCGCAAATTCGCCTCCTACAACAACTACACTGCCGAAAAGGCCGACACGCTCTACCCGACGAGCGGCGCCACCGATGACTGGACCTACGGCGACTTCGGCGTGGCCTCCTACACCTTCGAGGTCGGCGCCGAGAGCGGGACCTGCGGCGGCTTCTTCCCGACCTTCTCCTGCCTGGACGGCGGCACCAACGGCAACATCTGGGGCCGCAACCTGCCGGCCTTCCTCTACGCGACCAAAGTCGCCCGCGCCCCCTATCAGCTCCAGCGCGGCCCCGATGCCCTCAGCGCGGCGGTCGCCAGCGTCAGCGGCGGCTACCGGGTGACGGCGACAATCAACGACACGAAGAACGGCAACCAGGCGATCAACGCCGCCGAGCTGTACGTCGACACGCCGCCCTGGCGCGGCGGCGCGCCCGTCAGCCTGAGCGCGACCGACGGCGCCTTCAACAGCACCGCCGAGGCCGTCCAGGGCACGCTGACCGGCGTGGCGGCGGGGCGGCACCTGGTCTATGTCCGCGGCCGCGACACCGGCGGCAACTGGGGCCCCGTCAGCGCGGCCTGGCTTGATGTGAGCGCCGGCGGCACCGGCACCCTGAGCGGCAGGGTCACCACTGCCGACAACGGCGCGGCGGCGGCGGGCGTGACGGTCACCGCGACCGCCGGCTCGACCAGCGCGACCGCCGTCAGCGACGCGGGCGGCAACTACTCGTTCACGCTGGGCGCCGGC
>DASWWB010000269.1:0-3069 GCA_036406115.1 Herpetosiphonaceae bacterium | reverse complement strand
TGCGCAGCGCCGTCGAGAGCCTGCTGCCGAAGCTGGCGGCGCGGAATTAGCCGGGGATCGGGGATCGGGGCGATTGTCGCCGCGCCGCTGAGGTAATCAGACTCACGCAAAAACTGCGGGCCGCGCCTTGTCAAGGAGGCGCGGCCCGCAGCGTTTTAGCCCCGATTCGCCTATCTGGCCAGCTGGGGCAGATAGACGCGGCGCAGCGTGGCGGTGATCACCAGCCGCACCGGGACGCTGACGACGCCGCCGTTGCTGTTGAAGTTGGCGGCGCCGGCGTAGGTCCCCGGCTCGCGGTTCTGGAGCGCCACAGTGATCGTCGTGATCCCCGGCGCCGTGCCGCCGGTCGGATCGGCGCTGTAGCCGCCGCCGGGGACGTTGGTGGTCACGCCCCAGCTCAGCGTGCCGCCGCCGCCGTTGCTGATGGCGATCGACGCGCTGCGCGAGGCGGCGCCGCGCTCGGCGACCAGCCACAGGCCCGTCGCGGCGCTGGGATTGGTCTGCAACACCGGCGGCGCGCTCTGGACGACATAGACCGGGCTTTCGGTGAGCGTCAGCTGGACCGCGCCGCCGGCGGGAGTCAGGGCGGTCTCCTGGCCGCTGCGATTGACCAATTTGACCGACCAGCCGGCGTTGACCGGGAACGCCACGGCCCGCGAGGCCGGGTCGCCGCCGGTCGTGCTGGGGATCCACAGCACGTCGATCCGGCGGTGCGGCCCGGCGCTGTAGGCGTAGTCGTAGGTGCCGTTGTCGTTGGTGTACCAGCGCTCCGGGTCGTAGACGTGGGTGTGGGCCGGGCCGGGGCCGAGCGGCGCCGCGCCGTTGAGCTGGCCGGACAAGTTTTGATAGGCGACATAGCCCTGTTTGAGCGGATAGGCGCCCTGGCTGGCGTTAAAGTTGCGCAGGATCGCAGCGTTGGCCCACAGGCGGTTGGGATCGTTGAACGCATCCTCCAGCTGGAACCAGCTGGCGTGCTGGACGCCGCCCTGCTGGGCGATCACCAGCGAGCGGACCAGATAATTGGCCTGCTGCTCCTCGCTGACCTGGGCGCCGCCGGGACAGGCGCCGGTGGCGGTGCACCAGCCTATCTCCGTGATCCAGATCGGCGCGCCGGGGCGGTTGACGCGCGGATCGTTGAGCCAGGCCCTGGTGGTGCGCACCCGACCCTCGATCGTGTAGAGCCTGCCGATCATGCGATTGTCGCCGACGAGCTGGCGGCCGTCGGGGGCGGCGGTCGGCACGTAGGGATGGATCGACAGCACATCGAAGGCCTGGCGCGCCTGGGGCACGAGATCGAAGACGCCGTCGGCAGGCGTGTTTTGCAGCCGCTGCAAGAAGCGCAGGCCGTCCCAGGGCGTCGCGCCGGTTTCGCCGTCGAAGACATAAATGCCGCCGGTCAGCACCAGCGCCGTCGGATCGGCGGCCTTGATCGCGTTGTAGCCGGCGACCATCAGCTGGCCGTAGCGGATGCGCCGGTTGCGCTCGCCGGTGGCCTCGGGCGTGCCGAGCCGCGGCCAGAGCCAGGTGTCGTTGGGCTCGTTCCACAGCTCCCAGGCCGCCACGCGCGGCGAGCCGGGCGCGTCCTGAAAGCCGTCGCCGTCGTAGCGCTCGACCATCCAGGTGGCGAACTGGGCATACTCGTTGACATCGGCCGGCGGGCACCAGAAACGGTCGCCGCCCTCGTTGGGGGCGCAGGCCGGGTCGCGCGCCCAGGTCGGAGTGGTCAGCAGCATGCCGACGATGCCCAGGCCGCTGTCGGAGGCGGCGCGTAGCGGCTCGTCGTACATCGTGCTGAAACTATTGTTGGCCGGCTCGACGTGGGCCCAGGTGAACTCCTCGCGGGTCCACTGGACGCCGGCGTCCTTGGCCAGCTGGGTCAGGAGCGGGATATTGGCGCGGTCGTTGTTGAGGCGCTCAAGCTTGGTCAGATAGGCGTTCATGCCCCAGTAGGAGACGGTCGATGGCTGGGGCGCCGCCGGCTCAAGCGCCTGGGCGACTGGCGCCGGGGCCGGTCGCTCGGCCAGCAGCGGCCCGACCGCCGCCAGCAGGCAGATCAGCGCCGCGCAGCGCCGCAAGGCGGAAAGCAGCATAGGGATGCTCCTTGGAATAGGATGGAAGGGAGGGAATGGCGGAGACGTTTTAGATTATGTTGAGTTCAATTATAAAAGATCGGCCATGGGTGTCAAGGCAAGCTCAGGGGGATCAGGGGCAGGGGCTGACCGGAGCGTTTCAGGGGTCAGGGATCAGGGATCAGGCCGAACGTCGGGATGGCGGGCGCCGCCCATCATCTGCTTGCGGCTTCTGGCCTGCCCCGTTTCCCTGATCCCTGATCCCCGATCCCTGATCCCCGATGAGTCATCCCCCGCGCGGCGGGAGCGGGGGGCGGGAAAGGTGGACCAAGGGGGCATGGCGCCGTCCCGGACGAATCGGCGGCTCATTGTATAATGATCAGACCCGCGCCGCCGCGCCGCGCAAAGTGGCGGCCCAACCCCGACGACAACTTCAATCCGGCGAGGAAGCCGCCCATGATCGATCGCGCGCCAGAATCTGCCACCGCCCGCCCCGGCCGCGACCCGCTGACGGGCGCCTACAGCCGCGCACTGCTCGAAGCGCGGCTGCGCGAGGAGCTGGAGCGCTCCGAGCGCTACGGCCAGCCGCTCGCCCTCTGCATGATCGATCTCGACTATCTCAAAAATGTCAACGACGCCTACGGCCACCGCCGCGGCGACGACGTGCTGCGCGAGCTGGCGCGCCGGATCGACGGGCTGAGCCGCGACGCCGACGCCCTGTTCCGCTACGGCGGCGACGAGTTCATCCTGCTGCTGCCCAACACCGACGGCCAGCAGGCCCTGGCGCTCGCCCGCCGGCTGCTGGCGGCGGTGCGCGACGAGCCCATCGCCGGAGCGCCGCCGCTGCATGTCTCAGTCAGCATCGGCATCGCCAGCTGCCCGGCCGACACGCGGGAGCCCGACGCGCTGTTCGCCATCGCCGACGCCCGCCAGTACGCCGCCAAGCGCCTGGGCCGCGGCGCGATCGTCAGCGGCGACCAGGCCGATCAGACCGGCCCCG
>DASWWB010000268.1:0-6448 GCA_036406115.1 Herpetosiphonaceae bacterium | reverse complement strand
CAGCAACCACGCCCCGGAGGTCGGCCGCCGCCAGCGCCTGGTGGATCAGCGCGGTGGTCTGAGCCGAATCGGCGCCGACCATGCTCCCAAAGCCGATGTACACGGGCGGCGGCCCGGCGGCCAGGAAGTCACGGAGGGCGGTCGGCGGCTGCCAGTCGGCGGGGTGCTCTGCTACCCAGTAGCCGCTGACATACGTTGTGGCATCCCAGTCTGCCGGAACCGGCAGCACATGCGGGCTGTAGCCGTAGAGGCGCGGGATGGGCGCGCCATCGCGCATCCACGGCGTCCAGGGGGCATGGAGGCCCAGCGTGGTCGTGCGCCAGTGCCGAATCATGCGCCGGTAGGGTGCGGTGCTCAGGGCGAGCAGGAGCCGATGGCTCAGCCGGTTGAGCCACGCCCCGAGCGGTGGCAGGGGCGCCAGCGGCGTGGGAAAGGCGCCGGTTGGCGATGCCAGGGGAATCGGGTGGACCAGCATGCCGGGAATGCCGCGGACCTCGGCGCAGTGTTCGCCGGCCAGCGCTTTGGGGTGATAGAGGACGGCATCCGCATCCGCCGTCACAGCCCAGCCCGCGTCGAGCATCGCCCGCAACAGCGGCATGATCCGTTGCATCAACGCGAGCTTGTTGCCGCCCGCCAGCGCACGCTGCCCCTCGGGCGTCTGCACCAGCTCCAGAAAATCGACCGGCAGGACGCGATGGCCCAGCCCTGCCTGCGTGACCAGCGCGGCGAACCGCGCGCTGGTGGCGACGGTCACGCGGTAGCCGGCCCGCACCAATCCCCGTCCGAGCGCGACATAGGGCTGAACATCGCCCAGCGTACCAATGGTTAAGATCACCAGATGCATGACGGGCTACTCCTTGGGCGCAACGGGTGCCAGCCCATGCTGCACCAGCCGGATGACCTGATCGTAGACCTGCTCCACCGCCGGGCTGGTAAACACGTCCGCCGGCGCCTGCGCCGCGTCCGCCGGCGTAAGGCCGAGCGCCGTGAGCACCAGCGGCCCCACCTCCGCCAGGATGGCCGACAGGAGCGGCACAACGATTGCCAGCTCCAGCTCTGCCGCCAGCTCGCCCCGTGCCTGCGCTGCCTGAAGCAGCGGCATGAGATGGGCGGTGCGGAGCGCGGCGGCCTGTGCGGTCAGCGCCGAATCAGCGTGGTCGGCGGCGTAGGCACGGCGGAGCAGCGCCGACTCCTGCGGATAGCACAGGGCGGCCCGCGTCGTGGCGCTCATCTGCCAGCGCAGCAGCGCCACAAAGGAGGTGGCCGTTGGGGGCATATCGGCCTGGATGGTGGCCAGCAAGGTGTGGCTGGCCAGGTCCACGAGGTGGAGATACAGCGCCCGTTTATCAGCGAAATACTGATAGAGGCTGCCTTTGGCGATACCCGCTTGGCTGACAATGCGGGAAATCGAGGCGGTCGGATAGTCATTGGCAGCGAACTCGGCCAGCGCCAGCGCCAGCAGGCGGTCGCGCTTCTCGGTGGGTAAATTGATGAAGGTGGGTGTTGGCATCGGGGACCCTTCGCATGTGACCGATCAGTCATATGACTGATCGGTCACATGCTACGCCCTGCCTGGCGCGTTGTCAAGGGGTCATGGCGAACGACTGAAAGATGCGCGCCGCCTGGCCCACGCCATCCTCCGCCCGCACAGCGGCGCCGAGCCGTGCCGCGCGGTCACGCATCCCCTGATCCGTGACTGCGGCCTGGATCGCGGCCGCAAATCGTTCAGCAGTCAGTTGGCGCTGGGGAATCGGCGCCGGCCCAACGCCGCGCTGGTGAATCACCCGCCCCCAGAACGGCTGGTCTCCCAGAAAGGGGCAGATGATGCTGGGAATGCCAGCGCGCACCCCGGCGGCGGTGGTGCCCGCTCCGCCATGATGCGCGACGGCAGCAGCCTGGGGCAACAGCCACTCATGCGGCGCTTCATCCAGTGCCATGATGGTGGGCGGCAGGTCGCCCACCGTCAGGCCACCCCACCCACGTAACAAGATCCCACGCTGGCCGGTGGTCTGCAAGGCCTGGATAATGGCGTGTGTCCGCGCCGCCGCGTGGGCGCCCTGCATACTGCCAAAGCCGACGACCACTGGCGGATTGCCAGCCGCCAGAAAGGCAGCGAGGTCGGCCGGCGGCGTCCAGTCATGCCCCTGAGCCAGAAACCAGTAGCCCGTCACGTGGACATGCGGAGGGAAATCAGGCGGCGTCGGCAGGACGGCTGGGCTGTAGGGGTAGAGGATGGGGAACGGCCGCCCGTTGGCATCGAGCAGTGCGTCGGCGAACCGACTGATGGGGCGCTGTCCCAGCGTCCGCTGGCGAAAGTCATTGATTGTGCGGGCAAAGAGCAGCGAGGTCAGCCGGTTGAACTGATACGACCAGCGATTGAGCGGCCCGCTCAGCGAGCGCACCGGCAGAAAGGGGACCGGAAAGGAGCGGGTGGCGGTATAGAACGGCAGCGGGATCGCCAGTACGGCGGGGAGCTGGAGGTGGCCGGCAATATGGGCGCTGCCCAGACACTTCGGGTGAAAGACGATCAGGTCCGGCCGCCAGTCCCGGGCGGCCTGCCACTCATCATCCATCGCCTGCCGAATGGCGGGCCGCATCTGGCCGGAGATCCGGATGGCATCGGCCAGACCCGTCACCTCGCTGAGGGCGGCCTGCGTCAGCTCCAGCAGGGCATTGTTCATGGACAGATGCGTGATGCCCGCCGCCGCAAGCATGGGCTGGAAGCCATCGGCCGTACAGATCGCCGTCGTGTGTCCGGCCGCCTGAAGGCCCTGCGCTAGCGCGATGAAGGGTTGGATATCGCCGCGGGTGCCAAAGGTGGTGATCAACACTCTCATGGCTGGACCTCCGTCGCTGATGAATTGATAGCAAACTGCGCCGCGATGCGCGTCCCCAGCGCGCGCAGGACCGCCTGACCAGCCGCCGCGTCGCCGCCGTCGTCCGGCAGCAGCGCCCGGTCCAGTACGGTGGCAATGGTGTCGAGCAGGGTGGCCAACGCCGGCCCATCAGCGCTGGGCGGGAGCGCCATCATGCCGGCGGAGATGACATCGAGGAGCTGCGCGATGGCGGTGGGATTGACATCCGGCCGGAGCGCGCCAACCGCCTGCAACTCGCGCAGGGTGGTGGGCCAGAGCGATTGGGCGGCCAGGGCGGGGAGCCCGCTCTCCGCCTGCTGCACATAGCGCCCCAGCGTGCGGCGATCCTGTTTGAGCAGTGCCAGCAAGAGCGGCCGCTCCGTCAGGGCCGCCAGGACGGCGCGGTAGAGGCTGCCAAGGCTGCCGCTCGTATCATCCCGCGCCAGAAAGGTCTGCCAGGCGGTGACGTAGGCGCGCACCTCATCCGCAAGCACCGCCGCGAGCAGCTGGTCTTTGGAGGCATAGGCCAGGTAGAGCATGCCGCGGCTAATGCCGGCCTCCTCGGCGACCTCCTGCATCGTCGTTTTGTCATAGCCCTGGCGGAGCAGCAGCCGCACGAGCGCGGCATGGAGGCGCTCGATGCGGTCGTGCGGCGGATGATTCATGGAGTCTCCTGACATACTGACAAACTTTGTTATTTTGTCAGTATAGCACGCGAGCAGTCCAGTGCCAAGCAAGAGGCGCATGTACCTGCGGGGCGGCCGGAATGGTAACCTTTAGGAGGGGATTGACGTAGAGGGCCATGCACGGGATAATCCGCGCGGATCATTCCAAACCCAGCCACAGAGCGACTCGGCGCGTATCCGAGCCTGGAGGAGACTGTCAGCACTGACGGTCTTTTTGTGTGCGTGGCGTTTGGCGGATAGGAGGCAACCATGCTCTGGGTGCAGTTTCTGGTCTGTGCCGCCCTGGTGGTGTTGGTCGGCACCATCCTCTCCCGCTACGCGGATATTCTGGCCGAAAAGACCGGCCTTGGGCGGAGTTGGGTGGGCGCGATCCTGCTCGCGGGCGCGACCTCGCTGCCGGAGCTGACCACCGGCATCAGTGCAGTGACGGTGGTGGGCGACGTCAATCTGGCGACCGGCGGCATCCTCGGCAGCTGCCTGTTCAATCTCTTATTGATTGGGCTGCTGGACCTAGCCGCCGGCCCCACACCGCTGCTCAAGCAAGCCGACATCGCCCACATTCTGGCCGCCGGCCTGGGATGCGTCTTGCTGACCGGCGTGCTGATTGCCATCTATGCAACCCAGACGCTCGCCCTGCCCGCCCTCGGCTGGGTCGGGATTCCGACCATCCTACTGCTGTTGGGCTACGGCGTCAGCGTGCGGATGATCTCGTTCTTTGAGAAGCGGCGGGCGCAGGAGGTACTGGAGCAGCAGGCCGTCGCCTACCAGTACGACGCGATCCCCCTCTGGCGGGCGGTGGCGGTGTTCCTGGGCGCGGCGGCGGCGATCGCCGGCCTGGGCCTCTGGCTCGCGGCGCTGGGCGAGCAGATCGCCACCGTCACGGGCCTGGGCGCCAGCTTTGTCGGGGCCATCTTCCTGGCCATCACAACCTCGCTGCCGGAGGTGGTGGCGTCGGTGGCCGCACTGCGGATGAAGGCGGTCGATCTGGCGGTCTCCAACATCTTTGGCTCGAACATCTTCAATATCGTGGCGCTGGCCATCTACGACCTGACCTATGTGCGCGGCGACATGTGGGCGGAACTCAACCCGATCCATGGCTTTACCGCTGTGGCCGCCGCGCTGATGACGGCGTTGGCGATTGTGGCGCTGGTCTACCAGGCGGCAAAGAAGCCCCGCTGGAAGGTGAGCTGGGACGCGCTCCTGTTGATGGCGGGCTATGGCGGCAGTATGTACGTAATCTATGCGGTCACCCAGTGAGCGGACGGACCGCACGTTGGCAGACGCCGCAGGGAGAAAGGAGGCCTCCCGTGATGTGGAGAGTAGGGCACAGCCTGCTGGGAATGACGTGGCTCCTATGCTATGGCCTGATCGGGGGTGGTGCCTGGCTGCGTTCCGAAGCACGGGAGCCGCTCATGATTGTCCTGGCCGTGGGAACAATCGCCGTGATGGGGCTGTTTCACATGCTGGACCGCCGGCGGCGGCCATAGCAGTCGTGCGGAGCACCGGAGCATATGCGGTCAAGGACCCTCAGAGCGCAACGCGCGGGTGGCAGCAGATGCCACCCGCGCGTTCGTGCTGCGACCGCTCCCAGCGTCGCAGCACGAAGCCAGACGGGTAGCGAGGAGCGTTCCTGCTGAGGGCGTTTGAATGATGCTGCCCCACCTCGCACAATGAACGGGAATCATTCAGATCGGTTGCGGTGCGGTCTGACATACATCTACACGGTCGATGTGACAGCTGCCGTCACCCGCCACTTGATGTCCCGCCATCGATCGCCGCCAGATGGCGCTCAGCTAATCACCCGCGCCATCTGGACGGCCCACAGCATGTGTCTTTTGCTCCATGACCTTTGGCGCCCGGCGCCCTATCCTCAAGCAATGCCGCTAGGAGGAAAAGGCAATGATCTATGTGTGGTTTGGCCTTCTGCTCGCCTATCTGGTGCTGCAAACGAGGCTTGTCTGCCGGCTGCGCGGCCGGTGGCGGCTCGCTGCGGCGGGGCCATTGCTGATGACTGTGCCGGCGCTGGCGCTGGCGCTCCGCGAGCGGGACGAGCATTGGCCCATCCCGCTGCTCTGCGCCAATCCCCTGGCGCTCCTGTCGCTCGTAATCGTCTGGGGGATCTATTGGGCCTATGCCGATCCGACGCGCTGAGTCGCCTGCGCGCGGGCGGGACGACATAAGAGCGCCCGCATCCCGCGATTGGCTCTCCTGCGCTGAATTTGCGAAAATAGGGGCATGCAAAGGCTCGCGCAGATGGAGGTTAAGATGTATCGATCACCGCCCCCGCTCCCGCGCCGCTCGACCAAAACGATGCTGGTGCGGATTATCGGCGATCTCACGATTGTGAACTGGATGATCTTGGCGGCATCTCAAACTGTGAATGTTTGGTTTTTCCACACGTTTGTGCAGAGCAGCATCCAGCTGCTTTTTCTGGCCGCCACCAGCATCCTCAACGGCATAACCCTCCTCTGCCTCGCCGGGACATGGCGCTCGCTGCCGTGGTGGGCGCGCCTGCTGGGCGCTGCGGGCGTGCTCGCATTCGCCGCGCATCTCGGCAGTTTGCGGGCGGTCTGACGCTGGCGCTTGGCGGCTACGAGGCCGCGAAACCCGGGCGCGGCGACACTCGCCGGCCGCATGCGTAAAGACTATCGATCATTCTGCGCCGGAGGAGCGCAATGCCTCATCGAGAACCTGGCTTCGGCCCGCTGCCTAGCGGGGACTCGCCGTTCCTATTCGGCGTCATTCTGTTGATTGTCTGGTTCGCGACCTGCCGCGGCCGGCCGCGCATGGATCATGTCTGTTTTATCAGCGGCTTGATTTTCGCCGGCGTCGGGGGCGCGAAGCTTTGGCTGGCCCGGCGTGATCGGCGGATCGCGCACTCGGCGCCGCCGGTCGCGCGCGGCCCGC
>DASWWB010000267.1:0-7320 GCA_036406115.1 Herpetosiphonaceae bacterium | reverse complement strand
GGTGCAATCCCGCGTAGCCGGCGCCTGCGCTGTCGGCAGCAGCATCAGCGCCATCGCCGCCAACGGCTCCGTCACCTGCGCGCTGGCCGATCCGCGGCCCAAGTTCACCAGCTCCCACACCGACCAGCCCGACGACGCCGGCACTCTGTTCGCGCTTGATGTCGCCGGCGCCAACTCGATCGCCACGATCGGCGCCGACGGGCTGCCCGTGATCGCCTATCGCTATGAAGATGTGTCGTTCGGCGCGGACACCGTCTTCCGGCTGCGGGTGGTGCATTGCAACGATCCGCAGTGCGCCAGCGCCCAGCGCACCGACATCGACAGCGGCGCGCTCGGCGCCGACATCGGCCTGGTGATCGGCTACGACGGCCTGCCGATCATCACCTATCACGACGCCGCCGCCGAAGATTTGAAGGTCGCCCACTGCGATAACCCGGCCTGCACCGCCAGCACGATCACCGCGCTGGAGCGGGGGCGCCAGGCCGGCCAGTACAGCGCAATCACTGTCAACGGCGACGGCCTGCCGATCATCGGCTACTACGATCGGACCGACACCAGCCTCAAGGTCGCCCGCTGCGGCGACATGAGCTGCACGGCGGTCACGACGGCCACGCTCCACGATCTCAACGACACCGGCAAGCACGTCTCGATCGCCCTGGGCGTGGACGGGCTGCCGGTGGTCAGTTTCTACAACGAGACCGAGACCAGCTTGTGGCTGGCCCGCTGCGCCAGCATCGCCTGCGCCGCCGCCACCGCCGTGCGCGTCGATGAGGTCAACGTCGTCGGCCTGGAAACTTCGCTGGCGATCGGCGCCGACGGCAGCCCCGTGATCGCCTACTATGACTCGACCAACTCGGCGCTGAAAGTCGCGCGCTGCGCCGATCCGACCTGCGCCGGCGTGATCTCGCTGGCGACCGTCGATGCGGCCGGCGCCACCGGCCAAACGCCCTCGCTGGCGATCGGCGCCGACGGCCTGCCGGTCATCGCCTACCACGATGGGTCGCTCCAGGATCTGCGCGTCGCCCATTGCCAGGACGCGGCCTGCTCGACGAGCATCCGCGTGACTGTCGACTCGGTGGGTAACACCGGCCAGCAGCCCTCGCTGACAATTGGCGCCGATGGCCTGCCGGTCATCAGCTACAGCTACCGTGCGGCGAAGCTGCTGAAAACCATCCACTGCGGCAATCTGTACTGCACGCCGTTCGCGCGGGCGCGCTAGCGGGCGGCGCCGCGCAGGAGCGTCCATTTTGTGACAGGTGCGGTTCTGCTTTACAATAAGGATGGAGCGGGGCGGCCCCGCGCAGACTCAACCCAATCACAAGGAGAGTGTATGAAACGCATCGAAGTGTTCACGCAGCCCGGATGCCCGCCGTGCAGCGAAGTCAAGGCCTGGCTGAAGCGCCATGGCCAGGAGTTCACCGAGCGCAACATCCGCGAGGACGCGGCGGCGCTTCAGGAGCTGGTCGCCGGCGGCTTCAAGGCGACGCCGGTCACGATGATCGACGGCCAGCCAGTCGCCGGTTTCAATCCCGCCGAGCTTGAGCGGTTGCTGGCGACGCCGCAGCCCAGGTAAGCTCCTGCCGCCCGCTACGACCGCCCGGCGCCGCGAGGCCGACGGGCGGTCGTATTTGGTGTTTGCCTGGTTGTTTGGTACTATAGCTGCGCATCGATTTGAGATGAGAGCGTGCTGTATGTCTGAACTTCTGGTGCAGGTTCCCCCGATCAAACGGCTGGCGAGCGGTATTCCCGGCCTCGACGCCGCCTTGCGCGGCGGGTTCTTGCAAGGCGGCATCTACCTGGTGATGGGCGCGCCGGGCGCTGGCAAAACCATCCTGGGCAATCAGATCGCGTTCCATCACGCCGCCCAGGGCGCGCAGATCCTCTACGTCACGCTGCTGGCCGAAACCCACGACCGGATGATGGCCCATCTCTCGGGCATGAGTTTCTTCGAGTTAGGCCTGGTGTCGCGCCAGTTCCACTACCTGAGCGGCTACGCCTCGCTGGAGCAGACCGGCCTGCGCGGGCTGTGGGCGATGCTGCGCAAGGAAGTGCTGGCCCGCGAGGCGACGATCCTCATCTTGGACGGGCTTTCGAGCGTCGAGGAGTACAGCGCCGGCGACCTGACGTTCCGCCGCTTCCTGCACGAGATGCAGGCCTACAACCAGGCCAGCGGCTGCACGACGTTTATGCTGACCCAGCGCGAGACGTCCGCCGAGGCCTATTCGGGCCACACCATGGCCGACGGGCTGATCGAGCTGACCAAACAGTACCGGGGGCCGCTGGTCGCCCGTGAGCTGGAGATAAGCAAGCTGCGCGGCGTCAACTACCTGGAGGGCCGCCACCGCTTCGAGATCACTGCCGGCGGCATCCAGCTGTATCCGCGGATCGAGGTCGCCTATCCGATTGAGCCGGACCACGGCCCGCCGAGCGAGCCCGCCCCCCGGCTGGCGCTCGGCATCAACCGCCTCGACGATATGCTGCGCGGCGGGCTGGTGCGCCAGTCGACGACGTTGCTGCTCGGCGCGCCCGGCAGCGGCAAAACCATGCTCGGCACCCATTTCCTGGCCGCCGGCGCCAGAGTCGGGCAGCGCGGGCTGTATCTCGGCTTTAACGAGCAGCCCCGCCAGCTGATCGCCAAGACCAGCCAGGTCGGGCTGGATTTCGGCGCGGGGATCGACTCCGGCCAGATCATGGTCCGCTGGCAGGCCCCGCTGGAGCCGATTCCCGACGCCCTGGCGGCCTGGGTGATCGAGCAGGTGACGGCCCTGGGCGTGGAGCGGGTGTTCATCGACAGCTTGCAGGGGCTGCGGTCCGGCGAGATCTATGAGGAGCGCTTCCCGCGCTTTGTCACCGCGCTGAGCAACAAACTGCGGGCCATGGGCGTGACCACGGTGCTGGCCCTGGAGCTGAATGATTTGTTCAGTCCGACGATCGTCAATCCGATCGAAGGAATTTCCCCGATGATCGACAATATTATCTTTTTGCGCTACGTCGAGCTGCGCGCCCAGCTCCATCGCCTGATCTCCGTGCTGAAAACGCGCGAGAGCGATTACGAGAGCGCCATCCGCGAATTCCAGATCACGCCGGCCGGGATCGATGTGGCCCCGACCTTCGAGAGCGCGGAGGCGATCCTGACGGGGGTCGCGCGGATCCAGCCGCGCTAGCGCGGCGCCGAGGTTGCTGGCGGCCATCCGGGATCGCCCATGCGGGCGGCCGCGCCGAAAGGTATTCATCAGTGAAGACGATTCTGATTGTCGAAGACGAGCTGTCGATCGCCGATATGCTGTGCAGCGTCCTGGAGGACGAGGGCTACGCCTGCGTGGTGGCCCGCCATGGCAAGGAGGGGCTGGAGAAGCTCAGCCGCCACACCCCCGACCTGATTCTCTGCGATGTGATGATGCCGATCCTCGACGGCCGCGAGTTCTACCGCCACGTTCAGGCCAACGAGGCCTACCGCTCGATCCCGTTTGTCTTTATGAGCGCGGTCGCCCATACGCTGGAGATCGATTCCTTCCGCTACGCGGCGCTCATCCCCAAGCCGTTCCAGCTCAAAACGCTGCTCCAAACCGTCGAGATGGTCCTCGCCGGCGCCTGATCTCAGCCCTTGGTCTGGCTTGACTCTCTCCCTCCCTGTGCTATCATAGCAATTGTTAGTTTCTCTAACTAAATAAAGGAGACTTGCCGTGCAAGCAACACCAGGGCAGCTGCGGGGGCGCCGTCGCCGCGACGGGCCCAAGCCCGCCAGCAAAGGCGGCCTGGGCCGGGCCATCCGCTACCTTGGCAGCCAGCGCCGGACTGCCGTCATCGCCTATTTCGCCCTTTTCATCGCCACGCTGTCCCAGCTCGCTCTGCCGAAGCTTGTGCAAAACATGATCGCGGCGATCACCGACGGCGTGGTCAGCAAGGCGATCACCGACCAGGTGCCGGAGGCGTTCCGCGCCGTCGCCGTCGAGAAGGCCGGGATCGGCGCTCTGATCGACCAGGCGACCGCCGAGTCGCTGCTGATCAACGCCGCGCTGCTGATCATCGCCTTCGCCGTGATGCGCGGCATCTTCTCGTTTGTCCAGGCCCTGATGGCGGAGCGGACCTCGCAGGGCGTGGCCTTCGATCTGCGCAATGAGATTTTCGCCAAGCTCCAGCGCCTCTCGTTCAGCTACCACGACCAGAACCGCACCGGCCAGCTGATGATCCGCGCCACCGACGATGTCGAGAAGGTGCGGCTCTTTATCGCCCAAGGCCTGATGCTGGCGGTCCAGTCGTTCCTGCTGCTGATCGCCACGCTGATCATCCTTTTCCTCACCAACTGGAGCCTGACGCTGGTGGTGCTGCCGACGCTGCCGTTCGCCCTGGTCTTGTTCATGGCCTTCGGCGCGGTCAGCCAGCCGCTGTTCGTGGCGGTCCAGAAGCGGCTGTCGGCCCTCAACACGATCTTGCAGGAGAACCTGGCCGGCATCAAAGTGGTCAAGGCCTTCACCCGCGAGCCCTACGAGTCGCAGCGCTTCGAGCGCTCGGCGACCGAGCTGCTGGAGCAGCAGCTGCGGGTCAGCAAGACCTTCTCGATGCTGTTCCCGCTGATCTTCCTGATCGCCCAGGTCGGCCAGGCCGCGATCCTCTACTTCGGCGGCAAGCAGATCCTCAACGGCACGCTTGATCTCGGCCAGTACCAGGAGTTCAGCCTCTACCTGATCTACGTCTTCTTCCCGCTGGGCCAGCTCGGCTTCATCATCTCGCTGATGGCCCAGGCCTCGGCCTCGGCCGACCGGGTCTTCGAGATTCTGGACACCAAGAGCGAGATCGCCGACAAGCCTGGCGCCGCCACCCTGCCGCAGATCACCGGCCGGGTCGAGTTCCGCGACGTGACTTTCCGCTACTTCAACAGCAGCGACCCGGTGCTGAGCGAGGTCAGCTTTGTCGCCGAGCCCGGCCAGACCATCGCCCTGCTGGGCATGACTGGCTCGGGCAAGACCACGATCATCAACCTGATCCCGCGCTTCTACGACGTGAGCGACGGCGCGGTGCTGATCGACGGCCACAACGTCGCCGAGGTGACGATCGACAGCCTGCGCTCGCAGATCGGCATCGTGCTCCAGGAGACCAACCTGTTCAGCGGCTCGATTCGCGACAACATCGCCTTCGGCCGGCCGGACGCCACCCTCGACGAGGTGCGGGCGGCGGCGCAGGCGGCCTCGGCCCACGATTTCATCATGAGCTTCCCGCAGGGCTACGACACGCCGGTCGGCGAGCGCGGCACCACGCTCTCCGGCGGCCAGAAGCAGCGCATCGCCATCGCCCGCGCCCTGCTGCTGGACCCGCGGCTGCTCATCCTCGACGACTCGACCTCCAGCGTCGACCTGATGACCGAATATCGCATCCAGCAGGCCCTTGACAATCTGATGAAGGGCCGGACCAGCTTCGTGATCGCCCAGCGCATCAGCACCGTGCTCAACGCCGACCAGATCCTGGTGCTCGACAAGGGCCGGATCGCCGCCCGCGGCCGCCACGAGGAGCTGATGGAGACCAGCCCGATCTACGCCGAAATCTACCACTCGCAGCTGGTCGGCGACAAAGAACTTGACGCGCCGGCCGACCCGGCGCTCGCGCAGAACCCGGAGGCCAGCTTATGATGGGCGGACTTGACGGCGCCCGCCGCCTGATGGAGCAGGAGGTCTCGAAGCCGAAGAACATCGGCGCGACCCTCGGGCGCTTTGGCAGCTACTTTCGCCAATATTGGATCGGCATCGTCATCGCCCTGGCGCTGATCGTCGGCTCCACCTGGACCCAGGTCAAAGCGCCGGAGATCATCGGCCAGGCGGTCGACTGCTACCTGTTCCCGCAGGCCGGCGGCTGCACCTACGCCACCGTCAACCTCGAGGCGACCATCGCCGAGCGGGCCTCGGGGCTGCTGGGGATCGTCGGCCTGCTGGTGGCGCTGTTCGTGGCCGGCTCGATCATGTCGGGCGCCGCCTTCTACGCGATGGGCTGGTCGGGGCAGCACGTGCTGCGCTCGATGCGCCGCGATCTGTTCGCCCAGGTCCAGCGGCTCTCGCTCGGCTACTACGCCAAAAACGAGGCCGGCAACATCATGAGCCGGATCACCAGCGACACCGACACCATCCAGCAGGCCTTCGGCTTCGCGCTGATGAACGTGCTGAGCGGCGTGCTGCTGATCGTCTGGATCATGATCAAAATGCTGACCGAGAGCGTGTCCTACGCGCTGCTCAGCCTGAGCGTGGTGCCGTTCATGCTGCTGGCGACGGTCTATTTCTCGGGCCAGGCGCGCAAAGCCTTCCGCGCCAGCCGCCAGCAGATGGGCAGCGTCAACGCCGACTTGCAGGAAAGCATCGCCGGCGCGCGCGAGGTCCAGGCCTTCAACCGCGAGGACGAGAGCATCGCCCAGTTCCGGCGCACCAACGCCGCCAACCGCGACGCCAATATCCGCGCCGCGACCTTCACCAGCGCCCTGACGCCGGTGCTGGAGGCGCTGGGCTTTGTCTCGATCGGCATCGTGGTGGTGGTGGGCGGCCTGTCGGTGCTGCGCGGCCAGGCGCTGTTCGGCTCGGGCGTGATCACGCTCGGCCTGGTCTTCACCTTCTTGCAATATGTCCAGCGCTTCAACCAGCCCATCCAGCAGATCGCCGTGATGTGGACCAACATCCAGAGCGCGGTGGCCGGCGGCGAGCGGATCTTCGCCCTGCTCGATGAGACCGCCGATGTGGTCGACAAGCCGGGCGCCACGCAGCAGCCGGAGATCACCGGCAAGGTCGAGTTCCTCGACGCCCGCGCCGAGTACGTCAAGGGCCAGCCGGTGCTGCGCGGCGTGACCTTCACCGCCGAGCCGGGCCAGACGGTGGCGATCGTCGGCCCGACCGGCGCCGGCAAGACCACGCTGATCAATCTGATCCCGCGCTTCTACGATGTGACCAGCGGCGCGGTCAAGATCGACGGGACCGACGTGCGCGACGTGACCGCCGCCAGCCTGCGCTCGCAGATCGGCATCGTGCTCCAGGACTCGTTCCTGTTTTCGGACACGGTGATGAACAATATCCGCTACGGCCGGCTCGACGCCACCGACGAGGAGGTCATCGCGGCGGCCAAGCTCGCCTCGGCCGACAGCTTCATCGAGCGGCTGCCCGAGGGCTACCAGACGATTCTCGGCGAGCGCGGCAGCGGTCTGAGCCAGGGCCAGCGCCAGCTGATCTCGATCGCCCGCGCCGCCCTGGCCCGGCCGCGCATCCTGATCCTCGACGAGGCCACGTCGAGCGTCGACACCCGCACCGAGCGCCTGATCCAGCAGGCCTTCGACCAGCTGCTGGAGGGCCG
>DASWWB010000266.1:0-3137 GCA_036406115.1 Herpetosiphonaceae bacterium | reverse complement strand
GCGGTGAGCGCGGACGGCGCGATTGTGGTCTCCGCCGGCGCCGAGGGCGCGGTGCGGGTTTGGGATGGACGCGCCGGCCGGGAGCTGCATGTCCTGTCCGGCCACCGGCGGGATGCGCGCTGCTGCGCGGTGAGTGCGGACGGCAGTGTGGTCGTGTCGGGCGGCGATGACGGCACGGTGCGGGTTTGGGACGGGCGCGCCGGCCGCGCGCTGCGCGTGCTGACGGGCCATCGCGGGCGGGTGTATGGCTGCGCGGCGAGCGCGGACGGGAGCCTGCTGCTCTCTGCCGGCGCCGATGGCATCGTTTGGCTGTGGGATGGAGCCAGCGGCGAGTCGCTCAGGCTGTGGATGGCCGACGACCAGCTGCTGGCCTGCGCGATGTCCGCCGACGGGGCGCGGATCCTGGCGGGCGGGACCAAGGGCCTGTACTGGCTGGCGGTCTGGCGGACGGCTGATGAGGCGCTGGCGGCGCTGGAGCGCTACCAGGCTGGTTGCGTCGGCTGAGGCTCCGCGAGCGCGCCGCACCGATCCGACCGGCAGCCCCGCCGCGAGCGCACCGACCAGCGCTGACCGCCGCGAGCGCGCCGACCAGCGTGGAGGTTGGGCCGGGCTGGCGGCGCCGGGCCTGGCTCGCCTGCCGAGCGATCGCGCCGCCGGCCCGGCTGAGGCGGGGGCGACGATCCCCGGCGCGGCGCCGGCCCGATCGACCCAAGCGAAAACCCCCGGCGCGCTCCAGCGCCGGGGGTTTGTGATTCGATCGGGGCTGGCAGGCTACGGCAGCATCTCGCGGATGGCGACTGAGCGGTCGTAGACGGTCGGGGTGACGCGGCGGACGGTGTTGACATACGTGTTCAATTTGCTGCAGGTGAAGCACTCCTCGGTGATGATTACCGACGACAGGACCGCGCGGCTCTTGTTGTTGATCGTCTCGTAGTGGTAGACCGGGCTGCCGCTGTGGCCGGCGCTGATGTCGCACTTCACGTCGTAACGGCGGGCCCAGCCGTCGCTGTCCAGGTTGACGAAGTAGCGGGCGCCGCAGTCGTTCGGATCGCCGTAGAGGCGGGCTTCCTGGCAGTTGGCCGGGCGGTTGCCGCGGGTCAGGCCGTCGCCGAAGCAGTTGGGATAGCCGCGGTTGTAGTTGTCGTAGCTGCGGATCTGGCTCGACGTGCGCGGGGCGATGTCCATCCACTTGGCCAGGTCGCCGAGGCGGTCGGGCAGGACGATGAAGCCGATGTCCCAGCGCGAGCGGTTGGACTGGTTCGGGTCGCGCCACTGCGGGTAGGTCCAGTACAGCGCGTCCGGGGTGGTCGGCGTGAGCCTGCTGGAGCCGAAGGGCTGCTGGGCGGTGCCGGTGCCTGCCCCGTCCTTGCCGGGCGTCACGTGGACCGTGTACCAGGTGTTGGTGCCCGATTTGTTGATGCAGTGGGCGGCGGTGACCAGGTGGCGCGGGCCGATCAGCGTGCCGGTGCAGCCCGAGTCGTGGTTGTTCTGGCTATAGCGGAACTGCGAGATCGCGCTCAGCGGATAGGCCTCGGTGTCGGAGCGCAGCACGCGCTGGTCGCTGGCGTTGCTCCAGCCGTGGGAGATCACGCCGCCGCCGCTGTCGGCTTTCTCGAAGCTCAGCTGGGGCGGTGCGGGCGCCTGGTCGAAGGTCGGATCGAAATCAGCGGGGATCGGGCTCTGGGTGTCCGGGTTGCGCTGGTAGCACTCGCGGATCTGGCCGACGGCGCCGGCCTGGAGCACGACGCGGAACTCGTTCTGCGTCCGGGTGTTGAAGACATTGAAGGTTTGGGCGCTGGCCGGCGGATTCTCGCGCTCGACCGGGTTTTCGTCGCCGGCCTCGATCGGCTCCTGGGGCAGGCTGGGCGTCTCCTCGACCATCGAGCCGCGGCCGATGAACTCGACCGTCGCCTGGGCGTTGACGCGCTGGACGCCGCGCGGCGGCAGCGGATTGGTGAGGTGGCCGCGCAGGGACGCGAACTGGAACGGGTCGCCGCTGAGGCAGGCCGGGTCGGCGGGGGCGGTTTGGGCCGCCGCCGGGACCGTCGCCGCCGGGACGATCAGGGCGCCGAGCATCAGGGTGCCGGCGACGAACTTGGTGATCCGCTGGTGGATGGGCAGGTTCCAGAGTGCCATTGCTTCGCTCCTTCAGTTTTATCGGTCCGCTTGTCCGTGTGTCCGTTCGTTTGATCTGGGCCCAGCATACCTGGCGCCTGTTCCCGGTTCGTGAACGGCTTGTGAACTGGCGCGGCGCCCCGCTTCACGCTGCCTGGCGGCGGACCGCAATAATTAAGAAGGTTTAAAAAAGTGCTTGACAATCCCGGTGCCGAGGCGTATAGTCGGAGGAAAGCGCTTTCCTCGAAACCGGTTTCAATGGCTGAAGAACTGGACGGCGACCGTCCCAAGGAAGGAGAGTCAGGCTGTGACCAAACCTGCTTCGCGCTTCTCCCGGCTGCGCAGGGCGCCCGGAGCCCCTCGGCTGAATCGATCCATCGCACTCCGGCCGGCCAGATTGCTGGCTGCCGCCGCTCTTTTTCTTTCCGCGCTCATGCTGCCGGCCATGCGGGCCAGCGCGCAGGGGCCGACCCCGTACGGCGGGACGCGCTGGGCGGTGCCGGGGACGATCCAGGCCGAGAACTACGACAACGGCGGCGAGGGCCTGGGCTACCACGACACGACCGCCGGCAACACCAGCAACACCTACCGCTTCGAGGGCGTCGACATCGAGGCCGCCACCGAGGCCGGCTACAACGTCGACTGGACCCAAGCCGGCGAGTGGCTGAACTACAGCATCAACGTCACGACCGCCGGCACCTACAACATCAATGTGCGGGTCGCCTCCAACGGCCAGGGCGGCACGTTCCACTTCAACCTCGACCAGCAAAACATTTCCGGCGCCATGACGATCCCCAACACCGGCGGCTGGCAGAACTGGACCACCGTCACCAAGACCGGCGTCTATTTCTCGGCCGGCAACCACCTGCTGGGCCTGGGCCTTGACAGCAACGGGCCGACCGGCAGCGTGGGCACCTTCAATTTCATCCAGATCAGCGGGAGCAGCAACCCGACCGGGCCGGTCTGCTTTTACGCCGACATCAACTACGGCGGCGCCAGCTTCTGCTCGGGGAACGGGACCT
>DASWWB010000265.1:0-2720 GCA_036406115.1 Herpetosiphonaceae bacterium | reverse complement strand
CACAGGTACTCGGTCACGCCCGAGGCCGCGTCGGGCAGATGGGTCAGAAACGAGCTAAGGCTCGTGACCAGCCCGCCGACGCTGTCGTGGAACGTAAAACCGGTGCCGGTGTCTACCACGGTCACCGGCAAGCGGTTGGAGACAATCACCAGACGCATCGCAGCTCCTTCTCGCAGCATGCGCGCCGCCGCCCATGAGGCGGCGGCGCGCTTCGTTAATTCCAAGCCGGCTCAGCACTATGCGGGCCACCGGCGCCAAAAGCGGCGGCGCCCCCGTCAGCTCTGGCGGGGGCGCCGGCCTCAGTCATCATCGTCGTCGTCATCCTCCTCGACGATCTCCTCCTCCTGCCACTCGGCGGCGGTGAGGATCTCCCGCAGCGCGCCGGCGACAATCCGCTCGGTAGCGGACTCCAGCTCCTCGTCGCTGCCCTCGTACAGTTCGTAGATAATCTCGCGGACCGCATCGACCAGCGCGGCCCGGCGCTTGTTGATGATTTTCAGCTGCATCGCGTCCATCCTCCGCCGCCCGTCCCGCTCCCGGCACCGGCGGCCGATCATCGTCATTCTACCCTGCGTTCGCGCTCACCCATCGGTTCGGTGTCTGGTATCTCTCGCCTGGACGCTCCTTGCTCGGGTTGTCTGCCCCATCATATCCATGGTTGTGACAGGCGCCGTCACGCCGCGCCGGCCTCGCGGACGGCGCGGCGTGCCAGCCGGCGCAGATCAAGCTTGGCGGACGGCGCGGTGTCGGCCTTCAGCACGGCGCGCATGTGGTCCAGCGCCTGGCGGTTCAGCGCGGCGCTGGCGGAGGCGACGCAATCCTCGGGCACATAGAGCTGGAAATCGCGCATATGGGCGTCATGGGCGGTGAACAGCACGCAGATATTGCCGGCGATCCCGGCCAGGATCAGCGTCTCGACCCCCAGGTGTTCCAGCAGCACATCGAGGGTGGTCGAAAAAAAGCCGGAGTGCTTGGGCTTGAGGACAAAATAATCGTCGGCGGCCGGGGCCAGCGCCTCGGCCATCGGCCGGCCGCGCACATCGTCATGCAGGCAGTGATCGACCAGCTTCTGGAAATCCGACTGCCACTTGCCGAAATTATCGTTGACGTAGACGACGGGAATGCCGGCGGCGCGGGCGGCCCGCTTGAGCGCTGCGAGGCGCGGGATGATCGGCTCGGCCTGGGCGAACAGCTCGGCGCCGCCCTCGAACTCGCAGTCGTTGATCACATCGATCAGCACCAGCGCCGCCGGCGATTTGTCCGGCGCGTTGCCGTGGAGGTTTTCGTTTTTGGCAGGCATGGAACGGCTCCTTCTACAGCTTCCGCCCCGATTCTGCACATGGCGTTCCAGCGATCGCGCCGCGCCCGGGGACGCGGCGCGCCCGGGGACGCGCTACAGCGTCTCCAGGACCTTCATCACCTCGTTCTGGTCGGGCTGCTCGCCGGGCATGGTGACATCGACGTAGCGGATCACGCCGGCTTTGTCGATCACGAACACGGCGCGGTTGGTGAAGCCCTCCGGGCGCAGCACGCCGTAGGCCTCGGACACCTTGCGGCCGTAGTCGCTCAGCAGCGGGAACTCCAGGCCCAGCTGCTCGGAAAAGGCCTTGTGCGACCACTTGCTGTCGGTGCTGATGCCGAAGATCGCGGTGTCGCGGCTGTCGAACTCGCCCTTGCGGGCCTGGTAGCCTGGCAGCTGGAGCGAGCAGACCGGGCTGAAGTCCATCGGGTAGAACAGCAGCACGACATTTTTCTCGCCCTTGAACTGCGAGAGCGAGACTTCGCCGTTCTCGGTGCCGACCAGGCTGAAGTCGGGCGCAGGCTCGCCGACTTTGAGCTTCGTATATTCCACGGATTCCTCCTTGATAGCAACCGGCGGTCATCGCCGGACTCGTTCATTATAGCGGCGAATCGCCTTTCCCGGCCCTCATGGGTGATCTTCCCCGCCCTCGGATTTCGCTTCCCCGCCCTCCTGCCGGAGGCACGCCCTCCCCCGCCCTCCTGCCGGAGGGAGCGCAAGGGGGCGCGCCCCCTTGCATCCCCCGATCATTAGTTGGTGGCGGCCGAGGGCGGATGGTGGCGTTTCTTCATCGAAACTTGGTTAAGCTGGCGGCCGCCTGGTTGCGGCCGAGGGGCTGCGTGCTGCGACTGGGGCGCCTTAGCGCGGAGCAGGATTGACGTGCGTTGCGGCGCCTTCGGGTTGTGGCGCAACGCCGCTTAGCGCGCCCTGATAGCTGATAGCTGATAGCTGATAGCTAATCCCCCTCCCTCCAGCGCCTGACGAGATCGCGGGCGGCGGCGGGCCACTCGGGGTGCCGGAAGGCGAAGCCGGACTGGAGCAGGCGAGCGGGGGTGACGCGGCGGCTTTTGAGGATCAGCTCGGTCTCGGTGCGCATGAACAGGGCGCCGATCTCCAGCAGCAGGCGGTTGGCGGACAGGCCCCAGCGCATGCCCCAGGCCTGGCGCAGGGCGCGCATGAAATCGGCGTTGGGCAGCGGGGCGGGCGCGGCCAGATTGACGGCGCCGGCCAGCTCGTCGTGCGCGATCAGCCAGTCGATCGCCCGGATGAAATCGGCATCGTGGATCCAGGAGACATACTGGCGCCCGTCGCCCTGCGTGCCGCCGAGGCCGCGCCGGACCAGGCCCAGCAGCACGTCGAAGACGCCGCCGCGATCCGGGCTCATCACCATCGCCGAGCGCAGCGCGACCTTGCGGGTGCC
>DASWWB010000264.1:0-3243 GCA_036406115.1 Herpetosiphonaceae bacterium | reverse complement strand
GCCCATTCGGTCAGTTGATCATCCATCCCAAGCCTCCGTGCTTTATCATAGTGCTTGACACGGCCTAGTGTAGCACATGTTTGCTGATCTTAAGGCTGGAGCACATCGGCGCTGCCGTCGACGGTCATGACCACATCGGTGATGCTGGGAAACTGGAACAGCGTCTGCTTGACCTGGCGGTTCAGCAGGCCGAGCCGGGCCGAACCGCCGCCCCAGGCCTTCATCTCCTTGCTCCAATCCACGTAGGCCACGCCATGCTCGATCCGGACCGACTGGACCCGGGCGCGCGGGCGCCAATCCGCCTCGCGGCCCGGAAACGCGGCCACCTCCTCGGGCGACGGCAGGGCGCTGCGCAGCCCGCGCATGGTCGACTCGACGCCGGCCGGCCCCCAGCTCAGCTCGCGCAGCGCCGCCAGCGCCACGGCCTGAGTCCGCGGCACGTAGCGCGTCACCTCGACCAGCTCCTCGCCGTCGGCGAAATAGAGCTTGATCGGCATTGTCAGTTCGTCGAAGCGCTGGTCATACACATTGACCTTGCCGCTCCCCAGCACGGCGCCGGCCTGGTCGATGATCTCCAGCGTGGCTTCGGTTTCAGCAGGCTGAGGCGGGGCGCCCTCGGCCTCCCAGGTCAGATTGGCGGCGACCGCGCCGCCGGCGCCGTGAGGCACGGCGATCGCTCGCGTCTCCATCGTCTCGCCGCTGGCGAAGGTCAGGCGGAGCGCGTAGGGTGCGCCGGCCTCCACGCCCAGCGCCTCGACGTGCAGCGGCGGCGAGGCCACGGCGTCCGGCGCCGGCAGGGCCAGATAAAAGCCGCGCTGCTCCGAGCCGAGCAGCGTCACCGGCAGCGTGGCCTCGCTCATGTGCGAGCCGTCGGCCGGGCTCTCGTCGTAGACCACGATCCGGCCGGCGGTCGCGGCGGCCGGCGGATGCCAGCCGATCTCGCCCTCGAAGTCGCCCGGATCCCCGTTGCCGGCGCTGGCCTGGATGCCCCCTCTGCCCAGCTGATTGCCCTCGGCGTCCCACACCTCGACGCCCAGCCAGCCCTCGTACGGGCCGAACTCGAAGGCGCCGGCGATCCGAGCCGGCGATTGCAGCATGGCGCCGGCGGCGGGCGCGGCGAACACAAGATTGGGCGCATCGGGATCGGCGGGCGGCGGCGTGGCGGCGCCTGCCGGGGGATTCGCGGCGGGAATCTCAGTCGGCGTCGCGGAGGCCGGCGGGATCTCGGTCGGCGCCGCCGCCGCCGGCGTCGCGGCGGATGGGATCTCGGTCGACGTGGCGGCGGTCGGGCGGGACTGGCCGGCCGGCAGCTCGCTGGCGGGGGCGGCGGGGGCGCCGCCGCAAGCCGCCAGCGCGGCGACAATCAATCCAAAGCTGATCGTGCGTTTCACGGAATGCTCCTTCGCGCAGGATGAGAATTGCCTGCGGGCTTTGAATCTAGCAAACCAACCCCAGGACGGCGATGAGGCCGATCTGAGCGCGGCGTGAGACGCTAGGGCGCCGGCTCCAGCCCGAGGCGCCAGGCGCCGGCGTAGACCCGCAGCCCCGGCGCCCGGGCGTAGCCGACCAGGGTCATGTTCCAGTGGCGGGCCAGCCGGACGGCGGCGGCGGTCGGCGAGGTGCGCGACGCCACCAGCGGGATGTCCATGCGCCGTGCCTTGAGCAGCATCAGGCTTGAGATCCGCCCGGTGGTGAGCAGGGCCAGATGGGATGAGGCGAGGCCCTGGGCGGCGCACAGGCCGCGCAGCTTGTCGGCGGCGTTGTAGCAGCTGATGTCCTCGACCTGGACCAGCAGCCGCGCGCCGTCGGAGAGGGCGGCGGTGTGGAGGCCGCGCGCCTGGCGGTAGAGCGGCGCCTGGTAGCTCATCTCGCGCATCAGCTCCAGCAGCTGGGCCGGCGCGATCCGCAGATCGCCGCTGACCGACGGGCAGGAGCGAGCCGACACCGGCAGCTGCTCGGCGGGCGGCGCCACCGGCCCGTCGCGCCGCAGCCAGAGATCGATCAGGCCGCCGGACGCGGGCTCGTCGCCGGGGTCCGGCTGGCTGAGGCCGGCGCCGGGGACGTAGCGCCAGCTCTGGCCGGCGGCCGCCTGCACGTCGAGCGCAGCCAGCTCCTCCAGCCCGGCCAGGGCGCCGGTCGCCAGCGCGTGGCCCAGCGCCAGGTGATGGATGTCGAGCGGCGTGCAGACCAGCGTCGACCAGGGCTGGCCGTTGACCCGCAGCCGCCACACGCTCTCGGCGATCACCGGCCGCCGCACCGCGGCCACGCCGCCGGCGTCGACCTCCAGGTAGTCCAGCTCGATCAGGGGCTCGCTCATGGTGGGGCCTCCTTGGGGATGAGGGGTCCGGGGTCAGGGGCCAGGGATCAGGGGTCAGGCGAGATTGTTGCAGTTGGATGAATAGCCGGAGCAGCCCGCCGCCCTGTCGTCCGGCCTGATCCCCGGCCCCTGACCCCTGGCCCGTCTTTTCCCAGTCTATCACGCCCTCCGGCGCCTGCGGTACAATACCCCCAAACCGGCGAGGAGGACAGCCATGCGCAAAGCGGCGGATTTGCTCAAAAAACTGATCGTCCAGATCGATACCGGCGACATCGTCGGCAAAGTCGAGGATTTGCTGCTCGACCCGGAGCAGGATCGGCTGGCGGCGCTGATCACGATGTCGGGGCGCTGGATGCGCGAGGCGGCGCTCATCCCGTGGGAGGGGATCGTCGTCTGCACCGGGGACGTGATTTTGGTCAGGCCCGGCACCGAACCGCAGCCCGCCAGCGCGCTGCCGCCGCTCCAACAGCTGCTGGAGCGCAACATCCACGTCAGCGGCACGCGGGTCCTCACCGCCTCGGGCGACAAAGTCGGCACCGTCGGCGAGATGCTGATCGACGGCGAGGGGCGGATCAAGGGCTACACGATCAGCCGCGGCTTCCTCGGCGCCGAGCGCCAGTTCGTCGCCGCCGAAGACGTGGAGGCGATCGGCGCCGACGCCCTGATTGTCCGCGACGACGCCGCCCGCGACACATTGGACGACGAGCCGCCCGCCAGCGGATACCCTGCCGACGAGCGGCGCCCCGAGATCGTCCTGCCGCTGACCGGCACCAGAATCCCGGCCCCGCTGCCTCCGTTCCACGAGCCGCCGCCGGCCGCCGAGCCCGAGCCGGCGCCCGGCGGTTTCGCCGCCTACACCGGCCCGACGATCTTCGCCGAGCGGCCCGAGGACCCAGCGCCCGAGCCCGAGCCGGCGGTGCTGGCCG
>DASWWB010000263.1:0-5365 GCA_036406115.1 Herpetosiphonaceae bacterium | reverse complement strand
CCGAGGCGGTGCGGCTGGCGCGCAAGCACCTGATGCTCTGGCAGGCCGAGCGCTCGTTCCAGGTCGCGCCGCTGGGGTTCGCCCAGGCCGAGGCCGCCCGCGCCCGCCAGCTCGATCCCCAGTCCGCGCTGGCGCCGACGCTGCTGGCGCGGGTCGAGCTGGCCCAGGGCCGGCCGGACCGGGCCGACGAGCTGCTGCGCGAGGCGATCCGCCTGCTGCCGGCCCATCCCTACGCCCATCTGCTGCGCGGCGATCTGCTGCGGGCCCAGGGCCGGCTCGACGAGGCGCGGGCCGAGCTGCGCTTCGAGACCGCCTCGCGCGAAGATCTCCAGGGCTGGGCGCGCCAGCGTTTCAGCCAGACCCCGCTCACAGCGACGCTGGACATCGGCGGCGGGCTCGATCTGGGCGCGATCGCCGGCTTTTATCCGGCCGAGGAGGACGGCACGCGCTGGACCGGCGAGCGGGCCGAGCTGTGGCTGAGCGCGCCGGCAGGGACGCGGGTGGCGCTGCGGGTGGCGGCCCAGCGGCCGGCGGGCGCGCCGCCCGCCGTGCTGGAGGCCTTGGTCAATGGCGAGGCGGCCGGCAGCTTCCCGCTCGCCGGCGACTGGCAGGAGCTTGAGCTGCCGATCCCCGCAATAGGCCCGGAGCCCGCCCTGCTGCGCGTGGATCTGCGGGTCCGGCCCTGGACGCCCCACGCCTTCGATCGTTTCAATCCCGACGGCCGCGACCTCGGCGTGCGGATCGACTGGGCCGCGATTCGCTGATCTGGCCGAAGCTGCCGTGCGGGGCTCGCCAGGCGGCGCCGCGTCTGCTAGGATGGGCTTGCTTGCGATAGTTGCGGGGAGCTTGCCATGAAGCGCGCGCATTGGGGGCTGATCGCCGGGGCGGCGCTGATCGTCGCCCTGCTGCTGGGATGGATGCGGAGCAACCTGGGGCGCGGCGCCGGCCTTGCGCAGCTGGCGACGGGGGCTGACGGGCGCAACGAGCTGCTGCTGACCGGGCCGTACGGCTGGCAGTGCATCGACTACGCCAAGTCGATCGGCCTGTCGGGGGAGCTGGAGATCGTCGCCAGCGGCCGGTTTGAGTGCCCGCTGTTCGGCGGCGGCCGGATCACCTCGACCGACTACCCGGCGCTGAGCCAGCGGATCGAGGTGCCGCTTGAGCAGCACACGCGGATCTATCAAAGCCCGGACGGGCGCTTCGAGCTGTATGTGCTGATCACCGAGGACGCTGGCGCCTTCGCGCGGCTGGAGGAGTAGCGCACAACGCGGAGCGGGCCGGCAAGCGCCGGCCCGCTCCTGCGGTTTCGGATTGCGGTCCGGGCTAGATGTTGTTGCGCAGATCGCGGCGGCCGATGTCGCCGTCGTTATCGAGATCAGCGTCCAGGCCGCGCTCGACCGCGTTGCCCAGCTTGGAGGCGTTGCGCTCGATCGCGCCCTCGTCAGGCGAGCCGGCCACGTTGCCCGCGCCGTACTCGGTCGAGCCGACCTCGCGGGATCGTCCGGTCAGATTCTCAACCTCCACGCCGGTGCGGCGGACCGTGTCCTGGATGGTCTCGGTCTGCTCCTCGACATTCTTCTTGATGTGGACTTCCTCGACCACCCGGGCCTGTTTGTCGACGACCGCCTCCTCGCTGCGCTCGCGGACCTCGAAGGTGCCCTCCTGGAAGTTTTCCAGGTCGGCGGAGCCGAGCGTGCGATCGACGGGCTGGCGGTGGACCTCGACATGCTCCTTGTGCAGCGTCACCTGCTCGTTGACCGGCTGCTCCTGGACGCGAGTGTAGACGCGCACGCCGCCGCCCTCGACAGCCCGTTTGCCGACTTGCAGCTCCTCCTCGACCACCGGGATTTTCATCTCGCCGCCCTGCTCCAGGGTGGTCGAGCCAGTGTTGGCGTAGGCGGCGTCAGTCGTGCCGTAGCTGGCCCGATCCGTCGCATTGTAGGTGCTGGCCGTGGTCCGGCCGCTGAAATCATAGGGCTGGGCGTCGGTGTCGAAGCGGCTCCAGCCGGACTGGCGGTACTCGCCGCCGCGGCGGTCGATATCCACCACATTGTGGCGGCGCATAATCTGGACCACCTGGTCCACCTCGCTGTCCGAGTCGGTGCTGACCGAGATCAGCGAGCCGCCGCGGCGGATGGACTCGGCGTAGACGTGGGCGTCCTCGTCGGGGATTCCGGCGTCAACCAGCGCGCCGATCACGCCGCCGGTCGCCGCGCCGATGCCGGCGCCGACCGCTGTGGCGCCGAGCGTGGTGGCCAGGGTGCCGGCCGAGATCACCGGGCCGATGCCGGGGATGGCGAGCGCGCCGAGGCCGACGAGCAGGCCGCCGAGGCCGCCCATCACCGCGCCGCCGGTCGCGCCGACGGCGGCGCCGTCGCCGGGATCGTCGGTCGAATACTCATTGCGGGCGTTGCTGCCAAGGAGGCTGATGCGATCGCTCGCATAGCCGGCGTCCCTGAGTTCCTGGAGGGTCGCCTGGGCTTCGCTGGCGCTGTCGAACAGGCCGATCACATTCTTCGCCATAGTTGAACCTTCCTTCCGTTATCAGTTCTGCTTCCCAGTTTCGCGCGCCGGAGCGGCGGAACCTGGCTCTCGATCAAGCAAAGGGCGTGCCAAAAGGTTAAAGCCGGGTTCGCTTAGGCGCCGGCGGCCCGCTCCTCGCCGGGCTCAATCCGCTCGATCGCCACGTCTTCGCGGCGCAGCGTCACCTCGGCCTGGCGGGTCTCCTCGACGCGGCGGCGCACCAGGTGGATCTCCTCCTTGAGCAGCAGCCGCTTTTCGACCACCAGCACCTCCTCGACCACCGGGATGATCGTCACGTCGCCCTCCTCGCGGATCGGCGGGGCGGCGGCGACGACTTGGTTGACCGGCACGCGCCGCACGTCGATCTCCTCGCGGACCACCGGCTGCTCGACCAGCTCCTGGCGCTCGCTGACCGTTTTGCGGACGCGCACGCCGCCGCCCTCGACCGCGCGGGTGCGCAGGACGGCCTGCTCCTCGACGACCGGGATCGTCAGCTCGCCGCCGGGCGCCAGGCTGCCGGCCTCGGCGCGCAGCTCGGCCTGCGAGGGCAGGATCACCTGGGTCTCGCGGGGATCGCGCGCAGGCTGGTCGGATTCGCGGATCGCGGCGGCGGGGCGCTCGCCCGCTTCCAGGCGCAGCACATCGCCGTCGATCGCCCAGCGCTGGCCGTCCAGGCGGATGAGCTGGCCGTCAGCACCGCGGACCACCACGACCACCGCGCCGGTGCGCGGGTCGGCCGCCACCTCGCGGACGAACCCGACCAGCTCGCCGGCGTCTTCCACTCTCATTCCCGGATAGATATTCATGGCAACCTCCGTCTCATCGCGCCGCCAGCTGGCGCCGGGCGGCCCGGCATGAGTCAAGCAACCGTCGTGCCAGGCGGCGCCGCTTGCGCGCCGGGGCCGATCGGCCTATGATGGGCCCAGCCATTCGAGGAGGACCCCATGTCTCACGCCGAAACCGCCGTCCCGACGACGCGCCAGCGGCTGCTTGTCGGGCTTTGCGCCGCCTTCCTGGCCGTCCAGGCGCTGGTGCCGCTGGCGAAGCTGATCGGCCCGCGCCCGGCTCGCTGGGGCTGGCAGATGTATTCCATGGCGACCATGGCGCCGGACTTCTTCGCCGTCTCGGCCGACGGCGCCGAGCAGCCGCTCGACGTCCGGCCGTACGTGGCCTCGCTGCGGGCGGACATGGATTGGGCCAAGGCGCTGCCGCCGCATCTGTGCCGCCAGCTGCCGCAGCTCGCCGCCGTGCGCTTCCGCTACGCCGACAGCCGGCCGGGAGGGGAGCACCGATGCCGCTAGCCGCCCTCAGCCGCCTGCTGCTGCGCCGGATCGACGCCCGCTACGTCGCCGTCACCAGGATGGTCATCGGCCTGTGCATGCTGCTCAAGTCGCTGGACCTGCCGCGCTTGCTCTCGCTGCTCCTGCGCCCCGAATCGCTGCGTCTGCCCTACGCGCTGCCGTTGCCGGAGCTGCCGGCCGCCTGGATCGACGGCTTCACGACGACCTGGATCGTGCTGTCGATCATGCTGATGCTGGGGGCGCTGACCAAGCTCGTCAACCTGGCGCTGGCGGGGATGATCGGCTACCTGCTGCTGCTCGACCAGCAGACCTACACCAACAACAACTACGCCCTGACGCTCTGGGTCGTGCTGCTCCTGTTGGCCGACAGCGGCGCCGCCGTGTCGGTCGACGCGCTGCTGCGCCGCCCCAAAGCCTTCATCGCGGCCTGGCCGACGGAGCTGCTGAAGCTTCAGCTGACGATCGTCTACATCTACTCAGTGCTCGCCAAGCTCAACGCCAGCTACCTGAGCGGCGGGGTGCTGGTGACCTATCTGCGCGACGACCTGCCGCCGGTGGCCTACGCGCCGGGAGTGGTGGTGGCGCTGTCGCTGATCGGGCTGGCGGCCGAGGCCTGGCTGGCGGTCGGGCTGTGGCTGCCGCGCCTGCGCCTGCTGACTGCCTTGGGCGGCACGGCCTTCCATATCACCCTGACCCTGACGATCGGCCCGGCCGTGTCGCTGCGCTACCTGGACCTTGGCATTTTCACCCTGATGATGATTGCCGCCTACATTCCCTTCTTCGCCCCGGCGGCCCCGGAGCCCGCTCCCGCGCCGGTTGCCGCCGCCGAGCCAGCCTGATCTTGCCAAAAACGCGACGGCCCCGGCGAGCAATGCGCTCGCCGGGGCCGTCGGCATGGGCGGGACGGGCGGCTAGCGGCTGATGATCGGCAGGAACAGCCGCGGGCCGGGCGGCACATCGAGCGTGCCGCGATAGGTTTCGGTGCCGATGTTGCCGGCGCCGTCCTCGGCCTGGACCATCGCCTGGAACGGCGTGGAGAGCGCCAGCGTGCCGAGCGTGGCCCGCGCCTCCCAGGTCGTGTCGTTGAGCTGGACGAGCGTGAAGGGCACCGGCACCCAGGCGTGGCTGGCGGTTTCGACCAGCATCTGGACGCGCTCCAGGCGCGGCGTGAGCGCGGGCGTGCCGGTCCGCTCCTCGATCCGCGCGGTCACAATCTGGCCGAAGCGCCCGGTGTCGCGCACCACCGGCTTGATGATGTCGCGGGCGCCGCCGGGATTGGCGGACTCATTGTAGTAGTTGAGGCGCAGGCGCATCGTCGCGTACTTGCGGATCGAGCCGCCCTGCTCGGTGCCCTTGTACTGGGCCGGGCGCACCAGCAGCTGCATGTAGCGCCGCCCGCCGCTCTCGAAGACGCTGTAGGCGAACGGCTGGTCCGGCACCCACTGGTCGGCGAAGGGGTAGGTCGGCTCGCTGAGATTGAAGCTCAGGTTGTCGCTGACAATCCTGGTGATCGACGGGTTGAAGGCGGTGACCGCCGACTG
>DASWWB010000262.1:0-2039 GCA_036406115.1 Herpetosiphonaceae bacterium | reverse complement strand
CGCGACGAGCTGCGCGCCTACCTGATGGCGGAGATGGAGAAAGAGGACACGCCCGAGGACTATCGCCGCAGCGCCACCGAGCTGTGGCTGCTCGGCATGGCGCCCCGCGACCTCGACCTCCAGAAGCTGCTGGTCGATCTGCAAACCGAGCAGATCGCCGGCTTCTACGATCCTGAGATCGACTCGTTCTTTCTGATCGGCGAGGACGGCCAGTTCAAGGCGCTCGACCAGATCACCTACGCCCACGAGTTCGACCACAACCTGCAAGACCAGCTGATCGACCTCAACGCCGGCCTCAAGTCCGCCGAGTTCGAGGGCGACCGCGCCCTGGCCTACCGCTCGCTGGTCGAGGGCGACGCTACCCTGCTGATGCAAGAGTGGACGCAAAAGGATCTGCTGACCTCGTTGGAGCCGGCCGAGCTGCTGGAGCTGTCGCAGTCCCTCGGCGACATCGACGACGATCAGCTGGCGAGCGCGCCGCGCATCCTGCGCGAAAGCCTGCAATTCCCCTACACCTTGGGCCTGTCGTTCGCCCAGCAGCTCTACGGCCGCGGCGGCTGGGCGGCGGTCGACGCCGCCTTGCAGGACCCGCCGACCTCCACCGAGCAGATCCTGCACCCCGAGAAATACCTCGCCTCGCCGCGCGAGCAGCCCTCGCTGCCCGAGCGCTTCGATCTGAGCGGCGCGCTGGGCGCCGGCTGGACGGTCGCCACCACCAACACCTTCGGCGAGTTCGATCTGCGGATCATGCTGGAGGAGATCGGCGCCGGCGACGGCTCCTCGGCGGCGGCGGGCATCGCCGGCGTGCGCTACGCCCTGTACGAGCAGGCCGCCGACCAGGCGCCGCTGCTCCAGATGACCCTGCGCTGGGACAGCCCCGAGGAGGGCCAGCAGTTCCTCAGCGCCTTCACCGGCGCCCTCCAGCCGTCCGGCGACATCTTGCGCCGCGACGATGTGCTGATCGGGATCAAGGGCGACGGCCAGGAGTTCACCGTGCTGTTCAGCCCGGCCGAGCCGGCGCTGCGGGCGGCGCTGGCGGCCCAACCCTAGTTTTTCTGCGTGGAGGTGCTATGTCTCGACTGGATCACGAGGCCAACGAGTGGCTGTGTAAGATTGTCCTGTTCGGTCCGCCGACGGCCGGCGCCGCCGCCCTGGCCGAGCAGGTCGTCGCGGCGCTGCCGGCAGCCGAGGTCGAGTCGTTCTGGGCCAACCCGACGGCCGCCGAGCCGACCCTGGTGGCGCGCTACCGGCCGGCCGCCTCGTCGCTGGTCGATGTCAAGCCGGTCTACAGCCTGCACGCCCTGCGCGCCGCCGGCTCCACGGCCACCGACCGCCAGCACCTCCTCGGCAACGTCGACGGCGTGCTGCTGCTGCTGGACCAGGCCAACCTGGAGGCCTCGGCCTTCGCCGAGCGCGAGCTGGAGCGCTTCCTCGGCATGTTCGGCAAGATGATCGCCACGCTGCCCACGGTCATGCTCGCCTCGGCGCCGCTCGACGAGAGCCAGCAGACGGCGCTCAATCCCTCCCAGCAGTCGCTGTTCGACGCCGGCGACAGCGCCTCGGTGGCCCGCGCCGTGACCACCCTCACCGGCCTGCTGGAGGAAGACTCGGGCTTCGGCGGCCTCGGCCTCGACCTGGACGCCTTCGCCGACGATGACGACGACGGCGCGTCCGGCGACATCGACCTGGACGCCTTCACCGACGACGACGACGAGCAGCTGTAGATCCGCCACGCCGGCCGGGGCGGCGCGCCGCTCCGGTCTTTTTCGTGCCCGCGCGCAGGCGGGCAGCCTGCGATGGAGACTGCTATGACAGAGGGACCGCTGCGCGTCCGCCCGGCCCGGGCCGCCGACGCGCCGGAGATTTTCGAGTTTTGCAATCGGCTGTGGGGCGGCCACCGCGACTATGTCCTCGATGTGTGGGACGATTGGCTGGCCGAGGGCAACCTGTTCGCCGCCACGCTCCCCGGCGCCGACGACCAAGCGGTCGCGCTGCTGCGGGTCCGGCTGCTCTCGCCCGCCGAGGCCTGGTTCGGCGGC